>DATFES010000159.1:0-6904 GCA_035250945.1 Alphaproteobacteria bacterium
AGCTCGAGCGTCGTGACGCCGTAGTTATGGACCAGCTCCCACAGGCGCGGCAGATGCTGGACCAACGGCGAGATGATCTCGCGCGGCGCCTTGAGATCGGACAGCGCATTGGCGATGACGAACGCCTTGAGGCCGGTCAGCGCCTCGAAGGGAACCTGCGCCACCTTCTCCTTTGGCAGTTCCTCGATGGCCACGCCGCCATGATGGGTGATGGTGATCGTCGGGGCGCGAAACCGCGTCGAATCGGCGATCGAGAAATAGACCTCGTGGTCCGCCGGCACGGCGCCCTCGAAAGTCACGCCTTGCGCTTTGGCGACGACGTTGCCGACGCGATGTTCGACGAAGAACAGCCGCTCCTTTTCCTTGAGCGCCGACTGCAGGTCCTTGGCGCGGCCGATGAGCCCCGACTTTCCCTTTTTTCCGACCCCGCCACGGAAGATCGGCTTGACGAACACCGACCCGCAGCGATCGATCAGCGCCTTGATCTCGCCCTCGGTGGCCTCGGGCCCGAGCACCACAGCGCATGGAAAGTCGACATGCTTGAGCAGGCGGGATCCGTAAAGAAGCCCAGTCAGTTCCATGGCCCTCTCCCTTCCGCGAATCTGCTCCCGGTAACCGGGGTCGTTGGAGCCAATGTCCGACGCGTAGTGTGCTGCTACTCGATGATGCGCGCCCAAGGTCGCGTGGGCGCCGGTTGCTTCCTTGCCTCGTTGGTGAGCCTTAGCTAAGTTTAGCCCAGAAGCCGCGCCCAAGCCCAATCAACGAATCATCCGGGGAGGAAAAGATGATCCACCGCCGTACCCTGCTCAAATCGTCGCTTGGCGCCGCCGCGCTTGGCGCGCTGTCCGGCGGCATCGTCCGCCGGGCCGACGCGCAGACGCTCGATAGCCTCAAGGTTTTCGTGCCTGCCGCGCCTGGTGGCGGCTGGGATCAAACCGGCCGCACGATCGAGATGGTGATGAAGCAGGCGGGCATCGTCCAGAATGTGCAGTTCGAGCATGCTCCCGGCGCCGGCGGCACGGTCGGATTGCCAAAATTCGTCAATGGCTACAAAGGCCAGGGGAACGCCCTGATGGTGGGCGGCATGGTGATGGTTGGGTCGATCATCGCCAACAAGGCGCCGGTCGATTTGACCAAGACGACGCCCATCGCGCGGCTGACCGGCGAGTTCGAAGTGATCGTCGTGCCGGGCGCATCGCCGCACAAGACGATGGCCGATCTCGTGGCGGCGCTGAAGAAGGACCCCGGCGCAGTGTCGTGGGCCGGCGGGTCGGCAGGCGGTACCGATCACATCTTGGTCGGCATGATCGCCCAAGCGGTCGGCGTCGATCCGCGCAAGACGAGCTACGTCGCCTATGCCGGCGGCGGACCGGCCCAGGCGGCATTGCTCGGCAATCAGGTCACTGCGGGCGTCAGCGGATGGGGCGAGTTCTCCGAGAACGTCAAGGCGGGTAAGCTGCGCGCCTTGGCGATTTCAGCCGACAAGCGCCAGCAAGGCATCGATGTTCCGACGCTCAAGGAGCAGGGCGTGAATGTCGAGCTGTTCAATTGGCGCGGAATTTTCGCTGCACCTGGCATCAGTGACGCGCAAAAAGCGACGCTGCTGGCCGCGGTCGACAAAATGGTCAAGAGTTCGCAATGGCAGGAGGAGCTCAAGCGCAAGGATTGGACCGGAATCTATCTCGCCGGCGACGCCTACGCGAAGTTTGTCAATGACGAGACCACGCGCATTCACGGGATACTAAAAAGCCTCGGCCTCGCGACGTGAGCGTGCGGGCGGCGGGCGCTCGATAGCCCGCCGCTCTTCACGTTGCCTCGCGTCTCGCTCCAAAGTCCATGCGCTCCGCCAAGCCTGAACTATTGCTGGCCACGGGCGTCGTCGCGCTTGCGCTCGTCGTTGCTTACGGTACGACCGAGATTCCGGTCTCACCGCTCTACTCGAAAATCGGGCCGACGGTCTTTCCATATATGGTGGTCGTCGGCCTTGCTGTGCTGGGCCTTGCGCTGCTCGCCGGTGCGCTCCGCGGCGGATGGACGCAAGGCGATCGCGAAGCGCACGTGCCGCCCGACTTTCGCGCGCTTGGCTGGCTGCTAGCTGGGTTGCTCCTCAACGTCGCCCTGATTTCCTATCTTGGATTCATCATCGCCTCGATCCTGCTGTTCACATGCGTCGCCCGAGCCTTCGGTAGCACGCGGGTTGGCCGCGACGCGTTGATCGGCGCGGTCCTGTCCCTTGTCACGTATCTGGGATTCGACCGGGTGCTCGGCTTCTCGATCGGCGCCGGCATCCTCGAGGGCGTCATCTAGATGGAAACGCTTGCCGCGCTTGCCGGCGGTTTCGCCGTCGCGCTGACGCCGATAAATCTATTGTGGGCGCTACTCGGCGTAACGCTCGGGACGGCGATCGGCGTGCTGCCGGGGCTGGGACCTGCGCTGACGATCGCGCTTCTGCTGCCGATCACCTACAAGGTCGACGCGACCGGCGCATTCATCCTGTTCGCCGGCATCTACTACGGCGCGATGTACGGCGGTTCGACGACCTCGATCCTGCTCAACACGCCCGGCGAAAGCGCCACGATCATCACCGCGCTCGAGGGCAACCGGATGGCGCGCAAGGGCCGCGGCGGCGCCGCGCTGTGCACCGCGGCCATCGGCTCGTTCGTCGCCGGAACGATTGCGACGATCGGCATCACGTTCGTAGCGCCGGCCGTCGTCGAGTTCGCGCTCAAATTCGGCCCCGCCGAATACTTCTCGCTAATGGTGCTGGCCTTCGTCACCGTATCCGCGGTGCTCGGGAGTTCGGCGGTCCGTGGGCTCACCAGCCTATTTTTCGGCATCTGGCTTGGCCTTATCGGCGTGGACCTGCAGACCGGACAGCCGCGCTTCACCTTTGGCGTTCCCGAGCTGCTCGACGGCATCAATGTCATCGTTGTCGCCGTCGGCCTGTTCGCCGTCGGCGAGACGTTATGGCTCGCGGCGCGTCACCGGTACGGCCAAGACGAGATCATTCCTGTCAAGGATTCGATCTGGATGTCGCGCGAGGATTGGGCGCGCTCGTGGAAGGCGTGGATCCGCGGGGCACTGATCGGATTTCCAATCGGCGCCATGCCGGCCGGCGGGGCCGAGGTGCCGACCTTTCTCTCCTACTACACCGAAAAGAAACTCAGCCGCCGGCCCGAGGAGTTCGGCCACGGCGCGATCGAGGGCGTCGCCGGCCCCGAGGCGGCGAACAATGCCTCGGCCGCGGGCGTGCTGGTGCCGATGTTGAGCCTCGGGCTGCCGACTTCGGCGACGGCGGCGATCATGCTGTCGGCGTTCCAAAGCTATGGCATCAATCCCGGCCCGCTGCTTCTGCAGAACCAGCCGGAGCTGGTATGGGGCCTGATCGCCAGCCTCTATATCGGGAACGTCATCCTGCTGGTGCTGAATCTGCCGTTGGTCGGATTGTGGGTGCGAATTCTCCAGATACCGACGCCGCTTCTCTACGGCGGCATTCTGGTGTTCGCCACCATCGGCACTTACGGCGTCAGCCGATCGCCGATTGATCTGATCCTGCTCTACGTAATCGGCGGCGTCGGTTACTTGATGCGGCGGTTCGATTTCCCGGCTGCGCCGACCATTATCGGCATGATCTTGGGTCCGCTCGCCGAGCAGGAGTTTCGACGGGCGATGACGATCAGCCAGGGCGATCCCAGCATCTTCTTTTCCAAACCGCTGTCACTCACGCTGCTTTTGATCGCCGCGGCCGCAGTGCTGGGCCCGCATATCTATCGCGCGATGGCGCGCTTAAGAAAGGGCGCCTGAAGCCGGCGCGGCGCGGCGAGACCACTGCATCGCCAGCGCCACCGCCGTCAGCCCCACCCCAACCACCTTGACTGCCTCGAGGCTCAACACGAGCAGCGGCTCGATCGCCTCGGCGCCGATGGCCGGAAATACAAGCAGCATGCCGCCGAGGAAAAGGATCAGCCGCTCGACGATGTTGAGCCGGCGGAACAACCAGTTCTGCGCCGCGGCGGCGAACGCGGCGATGCCGATCGCGCTGGTGACCGAGATCCAGACGATGTCGATCCATGAGCCGTCCTTCGGCACGCGCAACAGCAAGCCGATGCCCTCGGGGTCGAGAACGAAGACGAATGGCACGAGGAAGGCCGGCAACGCGTATTTCCACGCCTGCAGCGTCGTCACGTAAGGGTTGCCGCCGGTGATCGCGGCGGCGGCGAATGGCGAAAGCGCCGTCGGCGGCGAGACCTCGGACAGGACGGCGTAATAGAAAATGAACATATGCGCGGCGTAGTCGGGAACGCCGAGCTGGATGAGAGCCGGCGCCGCGATCACCGCGCAGATGATGTACGACGCGGTGACCGGCACGGCGAGTCCGACCACCCAGACGATGAGCGCGGTGTAAATCGCCGTCAGCACCAGGCTGCCGCCGGCATACGCGATCGCGATCGAACTGAATTTAAGGCCGAGCCCGGTCAGCGTCACCACGCCGACGATGATGCCGGCGGTGGCGCAGGTCGCAGCCACGTTGAGCATGCCGATCGAGCCGTTGGCCAACGTCTGCCACAGCCGCGCCGGGTAGAGCGCGCTGTCGGCGCGAAGAAAACTAACCGCCGCCGCCAGCACCGTTGCCCAGAACACCGACAGCACCGGCGAGAATCCCATCAGCATGAATACGATGATCGAGACCAGGGATATGAAATGGAATCCATGCGCCCGCGTCAGCGACCACAGGCTTTCACGCGCCACGAAGGTCACCTGACGCATTCCGAACTTGCCGGTGTCGACTTCGACCATGACGAAAAGCGCCAGGTAGTAGAGGCAGGTCGGAATTGCCGCCATCCAGATGACATCGAGATAGGAGATCTTGAGGAATTCGGCGATCAGGAACGCCGCCGCGCCGAGCACCGGCGGAGAGAGGATGGCGCCCAATCCTCCCGCGGCGAGCAGGCCGCCGGCGTCGTTCTTGCCGTACCCTGCTTTGGAGAGCATCGGATAAGCGACCGATCCCAGCGTCACCGTCGTCGCCACGCCGGACCCCGATGGGCCGCCAAGAAGGAACGACGAGAGCACGATGGCGCGACCGGCGCTGTTCGGCTTGCCGCCCATGGCGGAGAACGAAAAGTCGATGAAGAATTTGCCGGCGCCCGAAGCTTGCAGCACGGCGCCGAAGATCGTGAACAGGATGATCAGGCTCGACGAGACGTCGACGGCAACGCCGAATATACCCTCCAACGTCATGTAGAGATGGCCGATCAGCCGGCCGATGTCATAACCACGATGCGTCCACGGCGCGGGAAGCTCCGGGCCGATCATCGCGTAGATGATGAACGCGACGGAAACGGCGGGCATGATCCATCCCGTAGCGCGACGCGTCGCTTCGAGCAGGAGAACGATGAACACCACGCCGACGATCTGGTCGGTCTGGTTGGGCAGCGAGGCGCGGTCGGTGAGATCGTCGCCGCCCTCGATGAGATAGTAGATCGTCGCGATCGCCAGCGCCGCGCCGACAAAGTCCCACCAGCGGATGCGGTTGCGAAAGCGCGGCGCCAACGGGAACAGCAAAAAGACCAGCACCAGGACGAAACCGACATGGAGCGGCCGGAGCGTCTGCGTCGGAATGATCGAGTATGCGGCGTAGAGGTGGACGAGCGACATCACGACCGCGAGCCCGGTCACGCAGGCGCCCATCATGCCGGCGAGCCGATTGGCCGCGCCCTCCTCGGCCTCGATGAACTCCTCGGCCTTTTTCAGCGTCTCTTCGCTGATTTCCGGCTCGATGCCGGCGAGCGACGCATGGTGCGCGCCGCGCTCCTTGTCGTGCTCCTGCGCCATGTCTATGCCGCCCCCGTCCCCACTACCGTTATCGTTTTTCGTTTGGCGTAAAACGAGGCGCCCCGCGCCGGAACCTGATCCGGGCGGGGCGATCCGCTTTGAATCGTCGCAACAGGACGCTCAGTTCGTCAGGTTTAGGCCCTTCTCGGAGAAGTATTTCATCGCGCCTGGATGAAAGGGCACTGGCGAGTTAGCTTGTTTCTGGTTCTCGAGCTTGATGTTCAGCGCTTCCTTGTGCACCGTCGCCAGTTCGTCGCGCTTCTCGAAGATCGTCTTGACGACGTTGTAGGCGACGTCGTTGGACATCTTTTCGTGCACGACAAGGATGTTCCACACCGTCGCGATCTGGGCGTCCTTGTCCTGGCCTGGATATGTGTTGGCCGGGATCTTACCCGGCGCATAAAGCTGGCCGTATTTGGCGTTCATCTTGGCGCTCAAGTCGGCGTGATCGACCAGCTTGATTTTGACGCCCGGCGTCGCCGCGAGATCGGTGACGCCCGCGGTCGGCAGGCCGCCGACCCAGAAATACGCGTCGATCTTGCGGTCCTTGACTGCGTTGGTCGATTCCGCGACGCCGAGACGCTCGCGCTTGAGGTCCTTGTCTTTGTCGATACCCGCGGCTTCGAGAACGCGGAAGGCCATCACTTCGGTGGCGCTGCCGGGCGAGCCGGTCGATACCCGCTTGCCCTTGAGATCGGCCACGGAGTTGATGCCGGTCGCCTCGATGGTCACGATATGCATGTTATTGGGATACAGCACGGCGAGCGTCTGATGCGCGACCTTGTTGCCGGTGAATTTTTCCTCGCCGCGTGCCGCGTTCAGACTAGCATCGGCCATGGTGAGACCGATATCGGCGCGCTGCGCGCCGATGAGCTTTAAGTTATCGACCGAGCCGCCGGTAACTTCGGCCGTCGCCTGCCATCCGGGAACATACTTCGATAGTAGGTTGGCCATTCCGCCGCCAAGCGGATAGTAGACACCGCCCGTCCCGCCCGTGACGATGGACAGGTTTCTTTTTTCTTGCGCAGTCGCGACGCCCATCGCGAACGTCAAGGCCAATCCCAAGGTC
>DATFES010000270.1:0-10554 GCA_035250945.1 Alphaproteobacteria bacterium
TTCCTGGTTTTCTTCGATTGGAATAGGGCCGATTTGACCGGCGAGGGAAGGAGCGCTGTCGGCGATGCGGCGGCGAGCGCCAATTCGGGAAATGTGGCGCGCATCATCGCGACCGGCCATACCGATCGCTCGGGCCCGGAGCGCTACAATCAGCGTCTGAGCGAACGACGCGCCGCGTCGGTACGCGCCGAACTGATACGACTTGGAATCCCCGAGGCGCAGATCGTGATCCTCGGGAAGGGTGAAACGACCCCGCTGGTGCCGACCGCCGACGGCGTGCGCGAGCAGCAGAATCGCCGCGTCGAAATCGTCTTACAATAAACCGGTCGAAAAAGGAGGCGCGCCTCGGAGCGGCGCGCCTTTGCCTGAATGGACGCACATGTCCGATCGGGCGCCGCGTCTCAGCGCTTCTCCTTCTTGGGCTCGGCGGCTGCAATCGCGCAATCGCCGGCGCCGAGAACGTTGAGCGCGGTTCGCCGCGTCGCCAGCGCATTGAGCGCGCGTTCGTCGGCCTTCGCCACGTCGCGTAAGAGCACCGATGACGTTTCGCAAAAATTGGCCGACGCCATGCTCTGGCGCGAATAGTCGTTGGCGAGCGCGGTCATGAACGAATCATGCTGCTTACGCCCCTGGCCGCCGTAGCGCCGGTCGAAGTAACGGACCAGCGTCTGGCTGCTGGTCGACAGGCTCTTCGCGTTCTTTCGTGCGAACGCGTTGTAATGCCCGACGATGTCGTCTCGGGCCACCGAGCGGCAGGACAAGGTGGCCACCATCAATTCGGTCTGCAGCGCGCGAAGCTGTAGCGCCGAACGCTCGTTCTTGGTCAGGCACTCCGCCGCCGCGGCGACCGGACCGAGTGCGATCGCCGCCACAAGACTGGCGCTGATCACGCGTCGAAACACCGGATGTCCCCCTCTTTCGGGCCAAATACGGCACCTACGATTACGGGTCGCCGTAATTGCGCCATGAAATCGTCGCTTTGGCAATCAAAACGAAAAATACCGTTTCGACTTTCGGGCAAATTTGACAAAACTCCGCAACGGGACTGGCGCGCTGTAGCGCGCTTGCCCGGCAAAGCGCCTGTAGCTACCGTGCCTTGCTCGCCGCTCTTGCATCGGGTCCGAAAAAGCAATGGCCGACGATGACATCGAATTGATCGAACGTCGCGAGGCGTATCGTGGTTACCTCAGGATTGACGATTATCGCCTGAGGCACCGGCTGTTCGACGGTGGCTGGAGCAGTCCGCTGGTCCGCGAAGTATTGGACCGCGGGCGTTGCGTCGGCGTTCTGCTGTTCGATCCGTTGCGCGATGTCGTGGTTCTGATCGAGCAGTTCCGGATCGGCGCGCTAGCGGCTGGCCGCGCCCCCTGGGTCATCGAGGTCGTGGCCGGAGTCATCGAAAACGGCGAATCGGCCGATCTCGTGGCGCGGCGGGAGGCGCGCGAAGAGGCCGGTTGCGAAGTGCTCGGTCTGGCGCAAATTTGCGACTACATCGTGAGCCCCGGCTGCTCGAGCGAGACGGTTGCGCTGTTTTGCGGCCGCGTGGATGCGGGCAATGTCGGCGGCGTCCATGGGTTGGCGCACGAAGGCGAGGACATTCGCGTCTCCGCCGTGCCGGCCAAGCGGGCGTTTGCGGCGCTGGCTGAGGGGCGGATCGCCAATTCGATGAGTATCATCGCGCTGCAGTGGCTGGCGCTGAATCACGAAGCGCTTCGCGGCCGCTGGCTCAGCGCCGATGCTCGGCCTACTTGATGGCCCGCAACCATCTGTCGTACATCATGGTTCCATGACCATACGTCAGGGTTTCATCGACGCCATCGGCGATACTCCGCTGATCCGGTTGCGCGCCGCCTCGCAGGCGACCGGCTGCGAGATCTATGGAAAGGCGGAGTTCCTCAATCCCGGCGGTTCGGTCAAGGATCGCGCCGCCCTGTACATCGTCAAGGACGCCGAGGAGCGCGGCCAGCTGCGCCCGGGAGGCGTGATCGTCGAGGGCACCGCCGGCAATACCGGCATCGGGATCGCGCTGGTCGCCAACGCCTGCGGCTATCGATCGGTGATTGTCATTCCCGACACGCAGACGCAAGAGAAGAAGGACGTCTTGCGTCAGTCCGGAGCGGAACTTCGCGAAGTCCCGGCGGTGCCGTACGCCAATCCCAATAACTACGTGAAAGTATCGGGCCGGCTCGCCGAGGAGATCGCCAGGACGCATCCCGCCGGGGCGATCTGGGCCAATCAGTTCGACAATGTCGCCAATCGCCGCGCCCATTTCGAAACGACGGGCCCGGAAATCTGGCGACAAACCAACGGCAAAGTCGACGCATTCGTGTGCGCGGTCGGCACGGGCGGCACGCTCGCCGGCGTCGGCATGTACCTAAAGGAGAAAAACCCGAAAATCGTCATCGGCTTGGCCGATCCGATGGGCGCGGCGCTTTACAGCTACTACAAGCACGGCCAGCTTAAAGCCGAGGGCAGCTCGATCACCGAAGGGATCGGCCAAGGGCGAATCACCAAGAATCTCGAAGGCGCGCCGGTCGACGAGGCGTACCAGATACAGGATGCCGAGGCGGTGCCGATCATCTTCGACCTGATTAGGCGGGAAGGACTGTTCCTCGGCACCTCCACCGGCATCAATGTCGCCGGCGCCATCCGGCTCGCCAAGCGGATGGGTCCCGGCCATACGATCGTGACCGTGCTATGCGATGGCGCGCAGCGTTACGCCAGCAAGCTGTTCAATCCCGAATTCCTGCGCTCGAAGAATCTGCCGGTGCCCGATTGGGTCGACAAGGGCGAGGCCATTCCCGTGCCGACCCCGTTCGCCTAGCGGCCGGCTGGACCGATGCCTTACGCCAATCCTGATGCAATGATCTCGACCGAAGCGCTTGCCGCACGCCTCGGCGCGCCGGATCTGGTCGTCCTCGATGCGACGTTTCATTTGCCGACCGCCAAGCGCGATGCGCGCGCGGAGTTCGCGCGCGAGCACATACCGGGAGCGCAGTATTTCGACATCGACGCCATCGCCGATCCCGGTACCGAACTGCCGCACATGCTTCCTTCTCCAGAAGACTTCGCACGCGCCGCGGGCGCGCTTGGCGTCGACGACGACGTCGACGTGGTCGTGTACGACGTGCATGGGATATCGAGCGCGCCGCGCGCCTGGTGGATGTTACGAATATTCGGGCACCGACGGACGCGCGTTCTCGACGGCGGCCTGCCGAAATGGAAACGCGAGGGCCGGCCAGTGACGAGCCTCGTCGCGCCGGCGCCGCTGCGCCGCTTCGTTGCGCGCTTTGATCGGGCTGGCGTCCGCGGCAAGGCCGAAGTCAAGGCGAATATCGGCTCGCGGAAGGAGCAGGTGCTCGACGCGCGCTCGACAGGCCGTTTTCGCGGCGTCGACCCCGAGCCGCGCCCAGGATTGCGGGGCGGTCGCATCCCCGGAAGTTGCTCGCTCCCCTACAATCTGCTGATCGATCCAAAAACGCAGACGATCCTGCCGGCCGACGCGTTGCGCGCCCGCTTCATCGAAGCGGGGATCGACCTGACGCGGCCGGTCGTCACCTCGTGCGGCTCGGGAGTCACGGCCTGCGTGCTGGCGTTGGGCCTGCACCTTCTCGGGCATGATCGCGTCGCCGTGTACGACGGATCGTGGGCGGAGTGGGGCCTGCCGGGCGATACACCGGTCGAGACCGGCTGATGCCGGCCGCCCCGCCGGCCCGGCCGGCGCTCGAGATCCGCGCCTATCGCGAGCCCGATCGGCAGGCGCTGTTTGCGCTATGGCGCGACGAGCGGATTACGTTTCGCAACGTTTCGGTCGAACGCGAATTGTCGCTTTGCCTCGGCGCGCCGCAGGCGCGATTGTTCGTCGGCTACGAGGGTCGGCAGATGGTTGCCTCGATCATGTGCGGCTTTGACGGGCATCGCGGCTGGATTTATCACGCGGTGACCCATCGCGACCATCGACGGCGCGGGCTGGCGCGCCAGATGGTGGCGCACGCCGAGGCATGGCTCGCCGAGCGCGGCGCGCCGAAAATCAACTTGCAGATCGACAGCGAGAACGCCGCGGCGCAGGGGTTCTGGGAGCGCGTCGGTTTCACGGCCGAGCCGCGAGTATCGATGGGCAAACGCCTGCCCGCGTTGCCGCCGTTGCCAGGCGCCGCCGGCGCGGCGCCGCCCGGACAGATCAAGGTGATTGTCACCTATCTCGAAATGACGGAGCGGCAGCGGGCCAACGTCGTTCCCCCACCCGCCGGCTTGAAGCTCGCCGTACTGCGCGCCGATGAAATCAGCGTGCCATTTTATCGCTATCTCTACGACACCGTCGGCGGACCGTGGCTGTGGTACGAACGGCGGCGCATGAGCGACGGCGAAATCTCGGTGATCGTCCACGATCCACAGGTGGATGTATTCGTGTTGTACGCCGCGGGCGAGCCCGCCGGCTACGTCGAGCTCGACCGGCGCGTGAATTCGGAGATCGAGCTGGCGTATTTCGGATTGCTGCCGCGCTGGATCGGGCGCGGCCTCGGCCCATTCCTGCTGCGCTGGGCGATCGATGCGGCGTGGCAACGCGAGCCGCAACGGTTATGGGTGCATACCTGCAATCTCGATCATCCGAAGGCGATCGCCTTCTATCAACGCGCCGGGTTCGCGCCATACAAGCAAGAGACCAAATTCATCGATGACCCGCGCCCGCTGCTGTGACGTGCGTCCGCGCGGTCGCCTCGAGCGTGTCGCCGGCGGCGCGCGCACCGGCCGGCGCCAGATGGCGGGTCAATCGCCGCTCCATCGCGCCCCACACCACGCGCACTCCCTCGGTCAGCAGAAGATAGAGGGCGGCGGCCCAGAAATAGACCTCGAAGTCGAAGGAGCGCGAGAACGCAAGACGCGTCACTCCCATCAGGTCGAACACGGTCACCACCGAGGCGACCGCGCTCGCCTTGATCATCAGCACGACTTCATTGCCATAGGGTCTCAGCGCCACCATCAACGCCTGCGGCAACACGACGCGCCAGTAAATCACCGGCGTATGCAGCCCCAATGCGCGCGCCGCCTCCCACTGTCCGCGCGGGACGTTGGCGATCGCGCCGGAAAGAATCTGCGCCTGATATGCCGCGGTGTTGAGGGTGAACGCGAGGAGCGCGCAGAACCACGCGTCGCGAAACAGCCACCACATCCCCGCCTCTTCGAGGCCGACGCGAAACTGGCCGGCGCCGTAGTAGACCAGAAAGAGCTGCGCCAGAACCGGCGTGCCGCGGAAGAATTGCATATAGGCGCCAGTGGCGGCGCGCGCCAGACGCCCGCCTTCAACGCGCGCGAGCACGATCGGCAACGAGAGGAGCGCGCCGAACACCAGCGACGCGACGACGAGCGCGACCGTCACCGACAATCCGTCGAGCATGCGAGGGCCGTACCGCTCGAGAAGCTCGAGGTTCACGCCGGACTCCGGACGTACGGCCGTTCGGCGTGCGCCTCGACCCGCCGCAAGACGAGGGCCGAAGCGCCGGTCATGAGGAGATAAAGACAGCATGCGGTGGTATAGAAGAGGAACGGCTGCTTCGTTGCGCCGACGGCAAGGTTGGTCGCCCGCAGCAGATCCTCGAGCGCGATGATCGAAACCAACGACGTATCCTTCAACAGCACCAGCCAAGAATTCGACAGTCCCGGAAGCGACAGCCGCACGAGCTGGGGAAGCACTACAAGACCGAGCGTACGGCGCCGGTTCAGGCCCAACGCATGCGCGCCTTCCCATTGACCGCGGCTGATGCCGTTGAACGCGGAAAGGAAGACTTCGCTGGTGAACGCCGCCGACACCAGCGAAAGCGCCAGCACGCCGGAGAAGAAGGCGCTTGGTTCGACGCGGGCGTCGAGCCCGATCGTCTTCAGCGCCGCTTGAATGGCGAGCGGCGCGCCAAAATAGATCATGAGCAGCGTCAAAAGCTCGGGCAGGCCGCGAAAGACAGTCGTGTAGGCGTGACCGAGGCCGGCGATCATCCGGCGGTCGGATCGCTTGAGCAGCGCGATGGCAAGCCCGAGGCCGAGGCTGAACGGCAGCGTCGCGAGCGCGAGCGCGATCGTCAGCGCCGCACCAGCGAGGAGCTCATCGCTCCAGCCGGCCGATCCAAAGGCGAGAAGGCCGATAACGTCGCCCATACACCGCTAAATACGTAAGCGCAAGCGCGCCGGCGTCGCGGGGTCGCCGGCGCGCCGCCGCCGCTGGCCTATGGCCCGTAGATCGAGAACGTGAAGTACTTGTCGTTGATTTTCTTGTAAGTGCCGTCGGCCAGGATCTCCTTGATCGCCTTGTTGAACTGCGACTTCAGATCCTGATCCTCCTTGCGCAGCCCTATGCCGACCCCGCCCCCGTATGTGAGATCCGGTCCGGCGATAGCGCAGCATTTCGCGTCCGGCTTCTTGAGCCAGTCGTTCAACGCGACCTTGTCGGCAAGAACCGCGTCGAGGCGCCCAGCGGCCAAGTCGGCGTTCGCCTCGTCCTGGCTCTTGTAGAACTTCAAGGTCGATCCCTTGTAGTTGTCCTCGAGATATCCCGAGTGGATCGTCGAGCTTTGCGCGCCCAACGTCTTGCCCTTGAGCGCCGCCGGCGAAACGTCCTTGAGGCCGGCTTTGGTCGGCGCGACGAACACCGCCGGGGTGTGGTAGTACTTGTCGGTGAAATCGATGCGCTTCTTGCGCTCCTCGGTGATCGACATCGAGGCGACGATGGCGTCGTACTTGCCCGCGACCAGCGCCGGAATGATGCCGTCCCAATCCTGGGCAACGAAGGTGCATTCCGCCTTGAGCTTCTCGCACAGCGCCTTGGCGATATCGATGTCGAAGCCTTGGATCTGCTTGTTGGAATCGATGAAATTAAACGGCGGGTACTCGCCCTCCGTGCCGATACGGATTTTTTTCCACTTCTCGCTCTGCGCGGCGGCACCGCCGACCGAGAACGCGATCGCCAGAGCCGCAACGACGATTGCCTTCAACGCAGACATTGTGTCCTCCCCGTGTTTGTCGTAGTCGGCGCCGAGCGCGCCGATCATCGAACGCGCCTCGGCGCACAGCGATGACGCGATCGTTCCACCGGATATTCGCCCATGCAACGCCACAGTCGCCCATTCAATCTGCGCGCCAGGAGCCGTCAATGGCCAAGGATCTGGCTCAAGAAAAGCTTGGCGCGATCGGTCTTGGGATTGGCGAAAAAATCCTTGGGCGGCGCGGTCTCGACGATCTCGCCTTTGTCCATGAACACCATCGTGTCGGCGACTGTGCGCGCGAAGCCCATCTCGTGGGTGACGCAAACCATGGTCATACCCTCGTTGGCGAGTTCGACCATCACGTCGAGCACTTCCTTGATCATCTCGGGATCGAGGGCCGACGTTGGTTCGTCGAAGAGCATGATTTTCGGTTTCATGCACAGCGAGCGGGCGATCGCGACGCGCTGCTGCTGCCCGCCGGAGAGCTGGCCGGGATATTTTTGCGCCTGCTCCGGAATGTGGACCCGCTGCAGAAAATACGTCGCCGTTTCCTCCGCCTCTTTCTTCGGCACCTTGCGCACCCAAATCGGCGCCAGTGTCAGATTCTCGAGCACGGTGAGATGCGGAAAGAGGTTGAACTGCTGGAACACCATGCCGACTTCGCGGCGGATCATCTCCACGTTCTTGATGTCGTTGGTCAGCTCGATGCCCTCGACGATGATCTGGCCCGCTTGGTGCTCCTCGAGACGGTTGATGCAGCGGATCATCGTCGACTTGCCCGAGCCCGACGGGCCGCAGACGACGACCTTCTGTCCCTGTCGTACGGTGAAGTTGATGTCGCGCAAGACGTGGAATTCGCCGTACCATTTGTTGACGTTGCGCATCTCGATCATCGGCTGATCGGAACTCGCGGGTCGGACGGTCGCTGTGCTCATCGTCACACTCCGTTAGCGCTTATGGCCGCGGGCGAGCGTCGCTTCGAGCTCTTGGCTGTATTTCGACATCGCGAAGCAGAACGCGAAATAGATGATGGAGACGAAGACGTAGGCCTCGACGCCGAAGCCGACCCATTTCGGTTCGATGATCGACGCCTTGGCGGAGTTCAACAGGTCGAACAGGCCGATGATCAGGACCAGCGAAGTATCCTTGAACAGACCAATGAAGCTGTTGACCAGCGGCGGGATAACCAGCTTCAGCGCCTGCGGCAAAATGATCTTGCCGGTCTTGTGAATGTACGACAGGCCAAGCGAGTCGGCGGCCTCGAATTGCCCCTTGGGGATGGCTTGCAATCCGCCGCGGATCACCTCGGCGAGATATGCCGCGGCGAACATGATGATCGCGACCTGGGCGCGCAGCAGCTTGTCGATCGTCATGCCCTCGGGAAGGAACAGCGGGAACATGACCGAGGCCATGAACAACAGACTGATCAGCGGCACGCCGCGGATCAATTCGATATAGACGACGCACAAGGCCTGGATCGCCGGCATGTTGGACCGCCGTCCGAGCGCGAGCGCGATCCCGAGCGGAAACGCCAATGCGATGCCGAAGGTGGCGAGCATGAGCGTCAGTGGCAGGCCCCCCCAACGCTCGTTCTCGACATAACGCAGCCCGAGCACGCCGCCCCACATCAACACGCCAATTGCGAACAGGCCGACGGCCCAGATCAGCGCCAATCTGCGGTTCCAAAAGCGGCGCATGGCGCTCACGACGTAAAGGGCGATGAAGAGGAAGATCACGATCAAGGCGCGCCACTGCTCTTCATACGGATACGTTCCGAAAAGAATGAAGCGGTGCTTTTCGGTGATCAGCGCCCAACAAGCGCCGTCCTTCTCCTCGCGGCACACCCGGGTATCCTCGACGTAGAAGTGTGCGCTCAAGAACGCCCAATCGACGAACCCCCAAATGCCCTTGATCGCGAAATACAGAACGATCAGGGTGACCGCCGAATTGATCCAGGTATTGAACAGGTTCGCGCGTAGCCACAGCGCCACCGAGTTGTGCATGAAACCGCCTGGCGGCCCCGAATGGGCCATCGCGCCAGCGCCGAGACCAGCTGTCGGGCTTTGCCGCATGGTCAGCGCTCCACCAGGGCGATGTAGCGGTTGTACCAGTTCATGAACGCCGAGATGGACAGGCTGAACGTCAAGTAGACGATCATGATGATGGCGATTCCTTCGATCGCCTGCCCAGTCTGGTTGATGGCCGTGTTGGCGATCGAGACGATGTCGGGATAGCCGATGGCGACGGCAAGCGAGCTGTTCTTGGTGAGATTGAGATACTGCGAGATCATCGGCGGGATGATGACCCGCAACGCCTGCGGCAGGATCACCAGACGCAGTACCCGGCCGCGCGTCAATCCCAGCGCCAGCGCCGCCTCGGTCTGGCCGTGGCTCACGGCGAGGATCCCGGCGCGCACGATCTCGGCGATGAAGCCGGCCGTATACATGATCAGACCGATCAGCAGCGCGGTGAACTCGGGCGTCACAGTGCTGCCGCCGACGAAGTTGAAACCGCGGAGCTCGGGCCAATCGAACGTCGTCGGGGCGCCGCCGATCAGGAACACAGCCAGCGGCAAGCCAAACAGCAGTCCCAAGCCGGTCAAGATGGTTGGGAACTGCTCTCCCGTCATTTGTTGGCGCCGCGTGGCCCAACGGTGGACGAGGATCGAGGCGAATACGGCAATGACGAACGCGCCGGCCATGTACCAATGGACCGGGTCCGAGACCGGCACCGCAAAGTTGACGCCGCGGTTGGAGAAATACACCCCGGCGACCGGGCTAAGCGCCTGACGCGGTCCGGGAAATATGTCGCGGAACACCGACCACCAGAAGAACAACTGCAACAACAGTGGAATATTGCGAATGAACTCGACATAGAGCGAGGCTGCGCGCGCCACCAGCCAGTTACGCGACAGGCGGGCGACGCCAA
The DNA here is from genome assembly GCA_035250945.1 of Alphaproteobacteria bacterium. GTDB lineage: Bacteria > Pseudomonadota > Alphaproteobacteria > CACIAM-22H2 > CACIAM-22H2 > DATFES01. Next base: position 9,900 of record DATFES010000270.1, read on the forward strand.
GTATCGTACCGAAGATGGTCGCGAAGACGATGCCGATCACCGCCACGCGCAGGGTGTTGAGCAGACCGACCCAAAAAGCGTCGAGATAGGTGTCGGCCGGGCTGAACTCGACCAGCCCTTCGCCGATCGCAAAGCCCGCCTCGCGGTAGAGAAACGTGAAACCCGAGGCGATTTTGCGCGTTTCAAGATTTTGAATCGTGTTCGAGACCAAGTACCAGACGACGAACGCCACGCCGCCGAGCACGATGATCTGATAGAGGATGGCGCGGACCGTCGGGTTATTGAGCGAAAGGTTGAACGCGGCCGGCGGCGGCCGTCGATGCTCGCCTTGGACCTTGGTCGCCATGGAGTGGCGCTCGCGTACGGAGACGGGCGAAGCGCGGCTGACGGGGCGCAGGCTCGGCCGTCGAGAGCCTGGCCTGCGCCCCTAGCCCCGGTTCAGCGAAGCGGCGGCGCGTAGAGAATGCCTCCGTCCCGCCAAAGCTTGTTGATCCCGCGCTCGATGCCAAGCGGTACGATATTGCGCTCGTAGCTCTCGGCGTAGTTCCCCACCTGCTTGATGATGTTGAACGCCCACTTATTGTCGATACCAAGCGCCTTACCATAGTCGCCGGTCGCGCCGACGAAACGTTGGATCGTCGGGTTCGTGCTGTTC
>DATFES010000272.1:0-3516 GCA_035250945.1 Alphaproteobacteria bacterium
CTCCTGGTTCAGCGAGGGGTTTGGCACCGCCGACCTGAAGGATGCCAAGGCGTTGCTGGACCGGCTCGCCTAGAGCGTGATCTGCCCCGATGTAATCATGACGCGCGCCCTCATGGTTCGTCCTTCGACGGCCGGCCTCACCCTGAGCGTGTCGAAGGGGAGGCCGGCCGCTCAGGATGAGGGCGCGGCGCATGCGCCGCGCCACCATGAGGGCATATTTATCAGTCCTCGCCCTGAGCTTGTCGAAGGGCGAGGGGTAAAGCCAGTGATTCAACCTTTGCGGATCATACTCTAGGCGACCGCGCGAACCATGAAATAGCGCCGCCGAAAAGGCGTTCCATCGAGCCGCTTGGCGATCTCGTCGTACGTCTCGATGCTGAGATCGGAGAATCCCGCCGCACGATGGAGGCGATCGAGCGTCGCGTCGTCGTAAATATGAAATCCATGGTGCGGTTTGGCCACCGTCGAGTTGGCCGCGGTCTCGGGCGTCATCGTCGCGGAGAGCGATATCCCGCCGGGCATCAAGACACGGCGGATCTCGGCGAACGCCTTGCCGGGGTCCGGCCAGAAATAGACGCAGTTGATGGAAACCACGCGATCGAATGTCGCGTCGCCGAACGGCATGGCGTCGACCGACGCGAACCGCAACGCCACTCGACCCGACGCGACATGCCCGGCGTTCGCTGCCGCCGCGGCGTCGAGCATCGTCTGCGAGATGTCGATCCCGGTGTACGTTGTGTTGGCGAATTCGCCGAGGAGCACGGCAATCGACTGCCCGTTCCCTGGCCCGATCTCCAGAACACGGAACCCCTCCTCAATGGCGAGGCGCCGGTACGCGTCCTCGATCACGCGCGAATTGATGCGGCTCATGTAGTCGCCGACCGCGACGCCGACCTCGCCCGAGGGTTTGGCGAGATGTTTGGCCAGCTCGCTGGGCGGCAGGTTGGCGATATCCATGTTTATGCAGTCTGTTTGTCGGTATCCGCCGTCGGCTGGATGATAATGCGGTGTTACGATCCTTCTTCACAGAAAAATGATGGACAGTCGCGGTGTCGTGACTGGCGCGCGGGCGGGAGCGAGCGCGATGTTGATTTCCGGGCCCGAGCCGCAAGCGATCGGGCAGCGCCATCGCGTCGGCGCGGCTTAAGAGTGGAGACTTCGGGAGATGACCACACCGGTCGATCTCGGCGACGACGTGCAGCGACTGACTGCGGAAGTGGTCGCGCTGCGGCGCGAACTGCACCAGCATCCTGAACTCGCGTTCGAGGAAGTGTGGACCGCCGCGACGCTGGCAGCGCGCATGCGGTCGATCGGCCTCGGCGTCGACGAGGGGATCGGCGGCACCGGCGTGCTGGCGGTCCTCGAAGGAGCCGCATCCGGCAAGACCTTGCTCGTCCGCGCCGACATGGACGCGCTGCCCATGGCGGAAACCACAGGGCGCGAGTATGCGTCGAAAATCGCCAACCGCAACCATAGTTGCGGGCACGACGTCAACTCGGCCGTGGTCGCCGGAGTGGCCGCGCTCCTGGCGCGCCACCGCGATCGCATCGCGGGTCGCGTGGCGTTCGTCTTTCAGCCGGCCGACGAGCCGATGCGCGGCGCAAGACGGATGATCGAAGACGGGTTGCTCCAGCGAATCCAGCCGGACATGTCGATGAGCGTGCACGTTTTGCCGCAGGCCGACGCCGGCCAGGTCGTCATTCAACGCGGTCCGATCTGGGCAAGCTGGGATACGCGGATTCTGACAATCGGCTCGCCGCCGGCCGGCGGAGCGCGCAATGGGTTCGACATCGCGCGTCTATCGGCTCACGTCGTCACGACGCTTTATGACCTCGTCGAGCTCGAAGCACGCTCGGCCGACGACGTGACTTTCCGCGTCCGCTCGCTCAACGTCGAGCAACGGGCGCACGGCGATCCGAGCCAAGCCGCCATCGAGGTCCATCTCGGCCGCGGCGAACCAAGCCAAGCGACGATCGAGGTCAACCTCGCGCTGTATGACAACGCCTTGCGCCGGCGCCTGCTCGATCGGATCGAGCATGTCGCCGCGATGACCGTCGCGGCCGCCGGCGGTTCGCTTTCGTCGGCGATCGATCATGCGCTGCCCGCACTCGTCAACGACCACCGCGTGACCGGCGCGCTCGAGCGGGCGGCACGGCGGGTCGTCGGAGCGCAAAACATCGTCACCAATTGGCGCAATCGTTTCTCCGACGATTTCGGATTGTTCATGGAGACGGCGCCGGGCTGCCTGATGCTGCTCGGAACCGCGAACGCCAAGAAGGGCATCACCGAAACTTGGCATCGCCCCGGCTTCGATGTCGACGAAGACGCCCTGCCGGTCGGCGTGCATATCATGTCGCTGGCGGCGCTCGATCTGCTGCGCGGGATCGTTCCTAACGAAAGGCGAGAATCGCCAGCATGATCGCGCCGACCGCGATGCGGTACCAGGCGAAGGGCACGAAGCCGTGCCGGCTGACGAAGCCGATCAAGGTCCGCACCACCACCAGCGCCGACAGAAACGCGACGACGAACCCAATCGCAATGGTGAGCGTGCCGGCGCCGCTGAGCCCGTCCCAGTTCTTGTAGAGGTCGTAGACCGTCGCCGCTAGCATGGTCGGAATGGCGAGCAGAAACGAGAACTCCGTCGCCGTCCGCCGATCGACGCCCATCAGGAGCGCGCCCATGATGGTGGCGCCGGCGCGCGAGACGCCGGGGACCATCGATACGCATTGCGCCAGACCGATCTTGAGCGCCAGCCAAGAATCGAAATCCTCGATCGCGCGATGGCGTTCCGGCGGGCGGATGCGCTCGATCAGGATTATGGCGAAGCCGCCGACGATCAGCGTGACCGAGACCACCCATGGGCTGAACAGCACCGTCTTGATCGCCTTGTAGGCGAGGATGCCGATCGCCACCGATGGCAGGAAGGCCAGCACCAGATTGCGCACGAAGCGAAAGCTCGCCGGATTGCGCGACACGGTGAGGGTGACGTCGATCAGCTTGGCGCGATAGGCCCAGCACACCGACAAGATCGCGCCGAGCTGGATGACGATCTCGAATACGTTGCCGGGCGGACCCTCGAATCCGAGCATGTCGCCGACCAGGATGAGGTGGCCGGTCGACGAAACCGGGAGGAACTCGGTCAGCCCCTCGACGATTCCGAGCAGGATGGCTTCAAAAAACGTCTTGAGATCCATCGACCACGTCGCGAATCGAGAGGGCCGCGCGGGCCCGGCGCGCGATCATGGAGTGCCGGTCCGAAGGCGGCAACAAATTCGGTCGCAGACGTCGCGCTAGGCCGCGGTGCCGCCGACCGTGAGACTGTCGAGCAGCAAGGTCGGCTGGCCGACGCCCACCGGCACGCCCTGGCCGTCCTTGCCGCAGGTGCCGATGCCGGGATCGAGCTGCATGTCATTGCCGACCATCTTGACCCGAGTGAGCGCGTCGGGCCCGTTGCCGATCAGCGTCGCGCCTTTGACCGCCGACCCGACCTTGCCGTCCTCGATCAGGTAAGCCTCG
>DATFES010000279.1:0-2686 GCA_035250945.1 Alphaproteobacteria bacterium
GGCGTTGTCGGCGCGCAGCACAAGGCGGTACTCGGCCCGGCTGGTGAACATGCGATAGGGCTCGCTGGTTCCCAATGTGATCAGGTCGTCGATCAGCACGCCGATATAGGCTTCGGCGCGGTCGAGCACGAACTCCCTATCCCGCCCGAGCGACAGCGCGGCATTGATGCCGGCCATCAATCCCTGCGCCGCGGCTTCTTCGTAGCCCGTCGTGCCATTGATCTGGCCGGCGAGAAACAGTCCCGGAAGCCGTTTGGTCTCGAGCGTCGACCGTAGCTCGCGCGGATCGACGTAGTCGTACTCGATGGCATAGCCCGGACGCCGCATCGCCGCTCGCTCGAGACCCGGGACAGTCTTCAAAATTTCAACCTGAACATCGCGGGGCAGCGAGGTCGAAATGCCGTTGGGATAGATGGTGTCGTCGTCGAGTCCTTCGGGCTCGAGAAAGATCTGATGGCGCTCGCGCGCGGCAAAACGCACCACCTTGTCTTCGATCGACGGGCAGTAGCGGGGACCGATGCTGGCGATCTGGCCCGAGTACATCGGCGAGCGGTCGAGATTGGCGCGAATCAACGCGTGCGTCGCGGGCGTCGTGTAAGTGATGTGACATGGCACCTGCGGCGTCGTGATCCGCGCGGTCATGTACGAGAACGGCGCCGGAGGGTCGTCGCCATGCTGGATTTCCAACCCGGCCCAATCGATCGTCCGGCCGTCGAGCCGCGGCGGCGTTCCGGTCTTGAGCCGGCCGAGGGCAAATCCGAGCCGATCAAGGGTCCGCGCCAAGCCGTTTGCCGGCGCTTCGCCGACGCGTCCGGCAGCGATCTTCTCTTCGCCGATATGGATCAGGCCGCGAAGAAACGTTCCGGTGGTGATGACCGCCGCGCCGCAACCGATCCGCCGGCCATCGCCGGTGACGACTGCCGACACTCGACCGTCGTCGCCAATCGCCAAATCCTCGGCCGCCGCTTCCTCGATCGCCAGGTTCGCCAGCTCGGCAAGGATCGCCTGCATGGCCTGGCGGTAGAGCTGGCGATCGGCCTGCGCGCGTGGGCCGCGAACCGCTGGACCCTTCGAGCGATTGAGGATCCGGAACTGTATGCCGGCGCGATCGATCGTCCGGCCCATCACGCCGTCAAGGGCGTCGATCTCGCGCACCAAATGGCCCTTCGCCAACCCGCCGATCGCCGGATTGCACGACATCTCGCCGATGGTGGCGCGCTTGTGGGTGAGGAGCAGGGTACGCGCGCCAAGCCGTGCGGCCGCCGCCGCCGCTTCGCAGCCGGCATGCCCGCCGCCAATCACGATGACGTCGTAGTTCTGGGTTGTCATGGCTGGCCTGTATAAGACCGGGGACGGTCGTCGTCAAACGGCCGATGTTTCATGTGAAACAATGGCAAAAGCGCTGGAGTTCGAGCGGCTTATCTAAGCCCTAAGCGCTGAGCCCGAAGGCTTAACTGCGGGAATGCTTTTTAAAGCTTAGATATCGAGGATTATGATTCAGATCATTTTACTTGCCTAAACAAAATTCGCGAAACACCACATCTAGTATATCGTCCACGGAAACTCGGCCGGTTATACGGCCAAGCGCCCGCACCGCGAGCCGCAGATCCTCGGCGAACAACTCGGCCGCCTCCGCTTGGACGGCGCGCCGCAGCGCGGCGAGGCACGCCTCGAGCGACTCGCGATGGCGGGCGCGGGTCAGAACCGGAGGGGTCGAGTCCTCGACTCTTAACAGCGCCGCGACCTCGGCGCTGAGCGCCGCCACCAGCTCGGCCACGCCTTGGCCGGTCTTGACCGAAATCCGCCAATGCCTACCTTGGGTTGTCCCCGGCGCGAGGTCGATCTTGTTGACGATGACGAAGGTACGGCGATCGACCAGCCGCGCCAAGCCAGGATCGAGCGGCGTTTCGTCGCCACGCGTGCTGGCGTCGAGTACGAGAAGCTTCAGATCGGCGGTATCGGCGCGCGCCAACGCGCGGCGCATGCCCTCGCCCTCGATCGCCGCCTGATCGTCGCCTGGACTCGCGGCCATCGCGCGCAACCCGGCGGTGTCGGCGACGATCGCCGGATAGCCGCCGAGATCGAGATGGACCTCGATCACGTCGCGCGTCGTGCCGGCGATGGTCGAGACGATCGCCGCTTCGCGCCGCGCCAGCGCATTCAGCAGGCTCGACTTGCCGGCATTGGGCGGGCCGATGATGGCGATCGACACGCCATCGCGCAGGCGCTCGCCGCGCCGCTCGTCGGCGAGATGCGCTTCGATATGGCGGATCAACGCCGCGAGCTCGGGGCGCAGCGTGGCGGTCAGGCCCGCCGGCAGATCCTCATCCGGAAAATCGATCTCAGCCTCGGCGTGGGCGAGCGCGCGGACCAGCCGCGCGCGCCAGCCTTCGTAAAGTCGGCCAAGCTCGCCCGAAAGCTGGCGCAGCGCCTGGCGCGCCTGCGCTTCCGTCTCGGCCGCGACGAGATCGGCGAGGCCTTCGACCTCGGTCAGGTCGAGCTTGCCGGCGTCGAACGCGCGCCGCGTGAACTCGCCGGGTGTCGCAAGCCGCAGGCCCTCGCACCGCCCGAGCGCCGCCAGCACGCGCGCCACGACCGCGCGGCCGCCGTGGAGATGAAGCTCGGCCATGTCCTCGCCGGTGAAGCTGGCCGGCGCTGGAAACCACAAGACCAGCGCCGCATCGAG
>DATFES010000314.1:0-11697 GCA_035250945.1 Alphaproteobacteria bacterium
CGCCGTCGCGCTCGATGGTCGGCTCATCGATACCGCCTCGATCCGTCAGGCCGAGGCGCTGGTCGACAAAGCCGAGCAGATCAAGGCCCGCGGCGATTGAGCGCTGGAGGCGCGCCGGCCGCCTCGGGGCGCGTGGACTCCCGCCTCCGACTAATCGTACCCTCGTTCCCGAAGCACCTCCAAGGCGTTCGGCCGTGACAAAAAACCTGCAACGCCGGCTCGCCGCCGTCCTATCTGCGGACGTGGTTGAATATAGCCGTCTGATGGGCGAAGACGAGGCGGCAACGTTGGATGCGGTTCAAACCCTCCGCAAAGGGCTGCTTGAACCCAAAATCGCCACGCACAACGGCCGCGTCGTCAAGCTGATGGGCGACGGGCTTCTCGCGGAGTTCTCCAGCGCCGTCGAGGCGGTTGAATGCGCCGTCGAGATTCAGCGCGCCATGCGACAGCGACCCGCTGGCGCGGCGCCGGGACAGCGTATCGCTCTTCGTATCGGCATCAATATCGGCGACATTATCGTCGTCGACGACGACATATACGGCGACGGGGTCAACGTCGCCGCTCGCCTAGAGGGACTGGCCCCGCCCGGCGGCATCTGCGTCGCCGACAATGTCGTCGACCAAGTCAAGGCGAAAGTCAGTTTCACCTTCGAAGACAAGGGCAGGAAACAGGTCAAGAACATCTCCCAGCCGATTCGTGTCTTTGAAGTCGTGTTCGACGAGTTGCCGCGCGGCCGTCCGCTCCGCGACGTCGAAAATCCTCCACTTCCCGACAATCCGTCCATTGCGGTCTTGCCGTTCGCCAACATGAGCGGCGATTCCGAGCAGGATTATCTTGCCGACGGCATTACCGAGGACATCATCACGGCGCTCGCGCGCCTGCGCTGGCTGTTCGTCATCGCCCGGAACTCGACCTTCGTCTACAAGGGACGGGCCACAGACGTCCGCCAGGCCGCGCGAGAACTTGGCGTGCGCTACGTGCTTGAAGGCAGCGTCAGGACGGCAAGTCAGCGGCTCCGCATCACCGGCCAGCTGATCGACGCGGAGACAGGCAAACACATCTGGGCCGAGAAGTACGATAGCGAGTTGCGCGACATTTTCGCGGTCCAGGACGACATCACCGAACGGGTCGTGGCGGCGGTGGAGCCGCATCTGTATGCCGAGGAGGGGATCCGGGCGTCGGGAAAGCAGCCGGACAGCATCGATGCCTGGGGGCTCGTTGTCCGCGCACTAAGCCTGATCAACAAGGTCGGGCGTAAGCAGAACGAGGAGGCGCAGAATCTTCTGCGTCGCGCCATCGCGATGGAGCCACGTTACGCCCGGGCCCATGCCCTCCTGAGCTGGGCGATCTGGTGGGCCTCGCTCTGCTACTGGTATGAAGACAGGCGCGAGGGTTATCGTCAGGCAGCCGCGCATGCCCGCGACGCCTTGACCTTCGATTCGGGCGATCCCTGGGCGCGGATGATCTTCGGCCTCGGCCTCAGCACAGCCGGGCGGCACGACCGGGCATTGGGCGAGCTACGGACAGCGCTCAATCTCAATCCAAGCTTCGCCCTCGGCCACACCGCTTACGGATGGGCGCTACTGCGCGCCGGCGCGTTCGACGAGGCGATTGCCGAAACCGGCAAGGCGCTTCGCATGAGCCCGCTGGACAGCTTCTCTGGGTTTTACACCGCCATTCACGGTCTCGCGCTCTTGGGCGCGCGGCGTTTCGAAGAGGCGCTTCCCTATCTGCGCGATTCGGTCGCAGCCTTCGCGGAGCATCCCGGACAATACAATTCGCTGATCAGTTGCTGCGGCCATCTCGGATTGATCGAGGAGGCGCAGGAGTTCATCGCGGCGCGCAACCGGGTAGGTCCGCCTCTGCGTCTCCGCGTGCTTCGCGAGAACATGAGCAAGTTCGCCCACCGCGATGTCTTCATCGAAGGGCTCGAAAAGGCCGGCGTCCCCGAGTAGGAGGTGCCGATGGCCGGCTTCGTGACGCCCGATCACGGCGGAACGACGACCTCGAGAATTGAATTCGACGTCATGGCGACCCGCCCTTCGCTGGGCGGCGGTACCGCTCGGCGTTTACCGTGACTCCCGGTCCATGATAGGAAGGGCCATGGCGCACTATCTCGAATTCGAGAAGCCGATCGCCGAGCTCGAAGGAAAAATCGAAGAGCTGCGGCACCTTACCGGCGCGCACGGGCTCAACATCGCCGAGGAGGTCGGCAAGCTTCAAGCCAAGGTCGACCGACAGCTGCGCCATGCCTATGGCCGGCTCACCGCGTGGCAAAAGGTGCAGGTGGCGCGCCATCCCGATCGTCCGCATTTCGGCGACTACGTCGGCGCGCTGATCGAGGACTTCACGCCGCTCGCCGGCGACCGGCTGTTCGGCGAGGACACGGCGATCGTCGGCGGTTTGGGCCGCTTCTCCGGTCATGCCTGCGTCGTCATCGGCCATGAAAAGGGCGCCGAGACCGAGGACCGCGTGCGGCACAATTTCGGCATGGCGCGTCCGGAGGGCTACCGCAAGGCGCAGCGGCTGATGCGCTTAGCCGATCGATTCCATCTGCCGGTGATCGCGCTGGTCGATACTTCCGGCGCCTATCCCGGCATCGACGCCGAGGCGCGCGGGCAGGCCGAGGCGATCGCACGCAGTCTTGAGGTCTGTCTCGATATCCGCGTGCCGTTCCTCGCCGCCGTCATCGGCGAGGGCGGTTCGGGCGGCGCGGTGGCGATCGCCGCCGCCAATCGCGTGATCATGCTCGAGCACGCCATCTACTCGGTGATTTCGCCCGAAGGCTGCGCGTCGATCCTGTGGCGCAGCGCCGCGCAAGCGCAAGACGCCGCCGAAGCGCTCAAACTCACGGCGCAAGACCTGCTGCGATTCGGCGTCATCGACGAGATCGTCCCCGAGCCGCTTGGCGGGGCGCATCGCGACCGCGAAAGGACGATCCGCGCGCTGGGCGAGGCGATCGCGCGCGCGTTGCGCGAGCTCAAAGGAGTCAGCGGCGAGACGGTGCGTCAGCGCCGCCGCGACAAATTCCTCGAGATGGGTCGCCAGGAGCTGTCTTGAGTCCGAGGCGAGCTTCGGCATCGCTCGAAAACAAGGAGCGCGATCCCTCGGGATTGGCCGAGGCGGTCCTGACCGGCGATCGGCGTGCGTTGGCGCGCGCAATCACGCTGGTCGAATCGACGCGCGCCGACCATCGCGCCAAGGCCGAGGCCTTGCTCGCCCGGCTCCTGCCGCACACCGGCAAGGCGGTGCGGATCGGCGTTTCGGGAGCCCCCGGTGTCGGCAAATCGACATTCATCGAGGCATTCGGACTGTACCTCGTCAACGGCGGGCATCGGCTGGCCGTGCTCGCCGTGGATCCGTCGTCGCGCCGCTCAGGCGGCTCCATCCTCGGCGACAAGACGCGCATGAGCGATCTGGCGCGGGCGGAGGATGCCTTCATCCGCCCCTCGCCCTCGGGCGGTACGCTCGGCGGCGTGGCGCGGCGCACGCGCGAAGTCGGACTTGTCTGCGAGGCCGCCGGGTTCGATGTCGTCCTCGTCGAGACGGTCGGGGTCGGTCAATCGGAGACCGCCGTGGCCGACATGGTCGACCTCTTTTTGCTGCTGTTGCCGCCAGCCGGCGGCGATGAATTGCAGGGACTGAAGAAAGGCATCGTCGAGCTCGCCGACATCATCGCCGTCAACAAAGCCGACGGAGATCTCAAGGCGGCGGCGGTCCGCGCCGCGGCCGAGTATACGGCGGCGATTCCGCTCATCCGCGGGGCGTTCGCCGGCTGGCGTCCGCCGGTCTTGCAGATATCGGCGATCGAGCGCCGCGGCATGGACGAGGTCTGGCGGGCGATCGAGCACTATCGACGAACGCTCGGAGCGGCGCGGATCGCCGCAAAACGACGCGCGCAGGCCACCGCCTGGATGTGGAGCGAAATCGAAGAGGGATTGCTCGCCGCGCTCAAGGCCCACCCGCAAGTAGCCAAGCGGCTGGCGGGCTTGGAAGCCCAGGTCTCGGCTGGCCTTACGACGCCGACTGCCGCCGCTCAGGCAATCCTGGCGGCGTTCCGTGGCGACAAATAAGCTCTTGAGTTCTAATGTCTTTTGCCGCCGCTTGACGAGCGTCGGGTAAGTCCGTACAACGCCCCCTCGAAGCGGGCCGGGCACGGCCCGCCTTTGTTTCTGGCTGTTCCGCCGCCGGCGCTCCGGCCCCGGAATCCGGCCTTGAAGGGGTTCATCGCGTCATGTCCCGTCGCTGCATCGTGACCGGAAAAGGCGTCTTGGTCGGCAACAACGTCAGCCACGCCAACAACAAGACCAAACGCCGCTTCATGCCGAACCTGCAGCAGACGTCGCTGCTGTCGGATTCGCTCGGCCGGGCGATCCGCCTGTGCGTGTCAACGCGCGGATTGCGTACGATCGAGCATCGCGGCGGCCTCGACGCATGGCTGCTGGGCACGCCCGACGCCAAGCTCGACAAGGAGCTGCGGCGGGTCAAGCATCTGATTCAGGAGGCCGTCGCCAAACGCGCGGCCGCCTGATTGGCGCACAAGAAGAAGCTCCTTTTTCCGATCCGACTTGAAGCCCGCCGTTCGCGGGCTTTCTTGTTTTTCGCGTCCGCTCATTCGACCAGCGCGAAGACGAACAGGACCGTGCGCAAGAGCATCGAAAAATTGTCGTCGGATAGAAGATAAATCAGCGTCGTTCCGGCGGCCGTGCGGCGGGCGGCAACGCCCTCGAAATTGTCCTGTGAGCGCGGCGACCCGATCCGCGCCAGTTCGTCGCCGACGATGCGTGCGTCCGGGCGGATCGCCGCGCGTGGCAGCCGCGTGAGCCGCGTCGCCAATCCGGATAAAACGGTGAAATGCCGCTCGACGACGATCATGTCGCCTCCCGGCAGCAGACCTGCGCCGGTCGGCTTGAAGCCCTGGCCGGCCACATAGACGAAGCGCCGCCACTGCCCGGGCTGTCCGACCCATCCGACGCGTCCGCCCGCGTCGACGAGATCCTCGCTCAACGCCAGCAAAATTCCCCCATCGAGCGCCGCCAACGCCTCGATCCCGCCATTCGCCGGCGCGCGCGTCAGTTCCGGCGGCGATGCGAGCAATCGGGCCGGCAGCGAGAACGGTGGTTCGGCGGCGGGATAGTAGGCCAGGCGATGGTGCCGCTCGAAAGCGACGATGAAGCCGCCATCGGGCGTGCGCGCCAGGGCTTCGGCGTCCGTCTGCCGACCGGAAAGTCGACGGCCGCGCGTGTCGATCATTGGACCGATCCGCGCCTGATCGACGACCAAAGGCGCGCCGCTGGCGTCGCTGCGCAGCCGGGCGTCGAGGAAGTTCCCGCGATCGGAAATGGCGACCAGCCGTTCGCCCGTCGGATCGATCCAAAGGTCGGACCAACCGCCAAAGCGGCCGTCGGCCGACGACAGGACGACGCCGCCAAGGAAATCGAGCCGCCCGGCTCGCGTCCGCCGCGGATCGCCCGGATCGAGCGGCACGGTCTCCGCCGTTACGGCGACGGGCGTGACGGCCGGCCCAAACAGGGCCGCACGCTGCGTGGCAAGGCTGGGGGAGATAGAAGCGACGGCGCAGAGCGCCGCCGGCGCGATCCAAACCCATGCAAGCGATTTTTCGAGGACCATCGACCTCGACTTCGAGGGAAACGAAAACGGCGCGGGGTCGCCACTCCCGCGCCGTCAATCTAACCGATCGCCAGCGCTCACGCAGCGCCGTGTTGCTTAAACCAGTTCTGCAGCCGGCTCCATCCGTCCATGGCCTTGTCGGCGCGATAGCTCGGCCGGTAGTCGGCGTGGAAGCCATGCGGCGTATCGGGATAGAGCACGATCTCGGACGGCTTGCCCGCCGCCGTCAGCGCTGCACGCATCTTGTCGACGGTGTTGTTGGGAATTCCTCCATCGGCGCCGCCGTAGAGTCCAAGCACCGGCGCCTTGAGGTCCTTGGCGATGTCGACGGGATGCTTGGGCATCAGCTCGTTGGACTGGCCGACGACCCCCCCGTACCACGCCACGCCGGCTTTCAGATTCGGGTTGTGCGCGGCGTAGAGCCAGACGATCCGGCCTCCCCAGCAGAACCCGGTGACCGCGAGCTTTGTGCCGTCGCCGCCATCGCTTGCGGACCAAGTCGCCGCCGCGTCAAGATCGGACAAAACCTGTGCGTCCGGCACATTCGAGACGACCTGCGACAGGATTTGCTGGATGTCGGTGATTTTCGACACATCGCCCTGGCGCGCGTAGAGTTCCGGCGCCACGGCGAGGTAGCCGAGCTTGGCGAATCGCCGGCACACATCGCGGATGTGCTCGTGAACGCCGAAAATTTCCTGCACCACCAACACCACCGGCAAGTTCCTTCCCGACGCCGGCTTGGCGCGATACCCCGGGATCTGTCCATCGGCGACGGGAATCCTTACTTCGCCGGCGACGATGCCGACGGTGTCGGTGGCGATGGTCTGCGCCGATACCGGTCCCGCCGCGGCCGCGAAGCCCGCGGCGAGCGAGGTGACCACAAAGCCACGCCGCGACAACGGCACGCTGGATTGCATCAAGCTGCGAAGATCGTCGTGCATTCGATACGCCCCATATAGTCAAGTTACTCCGCCCTACCGGGAGTGGTAGGCGGCAAAAATCATATGGGGCACGGCGGACGAGTGACCAGACACGATTTCGCGACCGCTGCAGGGCGAGCGAGCGATCCGTCTATGCGACGCGGCGGCGCCCGCGGGCGGCATTCAGTCGCTGCTCTTCCTCGTCGAACAGTTCGGCCAGTTTTTCCATCATCGTCCCGCCGAGCTGTTCGGCGTCGACGATGGTGACCGCCCGACGATAATAGCGTGTGACGTCGTGGCCGATCCCGATCGCCAGAAGCTCGACCGGCGAGCGCGTTTCGACATACTCGATGACGTCGCGAAGATGCCGTTCAAGGTAATTGCCGGGATTGACCGAGAGCGTCGAATCGTCGACCGGCGCGCCATCGGATATCACCATGAGGATGCGCCGCTGCTCTGGCCGGGCGATCAAACGATTGTGCGCCCAAAGCAGCGCCTCGCCGTCGATATTCTCTTTGAGCAATCCCTCGCGCAGCATCAGCCCCAGCGATTTGCGAGCTCGTCGCCACGGCGCGTCGGCGCTTTTATAGATTATGTGCCGCAAATCGTTGAGCCGTCCGGGCCCCGGCGGCTTGCCGGCGGCGAGCCAGCGTTCGCGGCTTTGCCCGCCCTTCCAGGCGCGCGTGGTGAACCCGAGAATTTCCACCTTGACGCCGCAACGCTCGAGCGTGCGGGCGAGGATGTCGGCGCTCATCGCCGCGACGGTGATCGGCCGCCCGCGCATCGATCCCGAATTGTCGATTAGCAGGCTCACGACGGTGTCGCGAAAATCGGTTTCCTTCTCGCGCTTGTAGGACAGAGGATATTCGGGATTTACCACGACCCGCGACAGCCGCGCGGCGTCGAGCATCCCCTCCTCGAGATCGAACTCCCACGCCCGGCTCTGGCGCGCCAGCAATCGTCGCTGCAGGCGGTTGGCCAACCGGCCGATGACGCTTTGCAGATGCTGGAGCTGCTGGTCGAGATGGAGACGCAGTCGCGCCAATTCGTCGGGATCGCACAGTTCCTCAGCTTCGACCATCTCGTCGAAAGCGCTGGTGAAAGCTTTGTAAACCGGCTCGTTGGGCCCGTTGGAGAATGGCCCATGCGGCCGCCAACGGCGCCCCGGGCGGTCCGGTCCCTCCTCGCCCATTCCGGCGGTCTCCTCGCCCTCGCTGTCCTCGGCCGAACCCTCGCCGCCTTCCTCGATCTCGGCCTCGCGGGTTTCGCCGGAAAGCGCGTTTTCGCTCGCCGAATCGGCGCCCTCGCCGCGCTCGCCGGCCTCGGCGCCCTGCTGTCCTTCCTCGCCTTGCGAGGGGTCGTCGTCGGAATCGCTCGCCGCCGCGTCCTCTTCGCCGAGATCGAGATCGGCGATCAGGCGACGCACGGCTTGGGCGAACGTGTCCTGGTCGTCGAGCAGGCGCGCGAGCGCGGCGAGATCGGCGCCCGCCTTCGCTTCGATCCACGGCCGCCACAAATCGACCATGCGCCGAGCCTCGGACGGCGGCGAGGCGCCGGTGATCGCTTCGCGCGCAAGCAGGCTCAGCGCCTCGACCAGCGGCGCCTGTTCGCGATCGGAGATTCGGGCGAAACCCTGGACCCGGCAACGCTCCTCGAGCGCCGCCGCGAGATTGGCCGCAACTCCGCTCATGCGGCGCGCGCCCAGCCCTTCGCAGCGCGCCTGTTCGATGACATCGAAGATCGCACGCGACGTCTGCCCCGCCGGTTGACGGCGTACATGCGTCGCGTCGTCATGGTGGCGCAGCCTGAGCGCCATCGAATCCGCCTCGCCGCGGACGATGGCGACCTCTCCCGACGGCAACTCGCGCGAAGGCAGCGGCAGCCGTGCGTCGGAGCCGCGCAGCGCCGGACCTTCGGGCGCGAAGGTCACGTTGAGATCCGGCCGGTGCGACACGGCGCGCATCGCCGCCCCGGTCACCTGCCGGAAGGCCTCGATCGGTCCCTCGTTCTGGCGGGCCATTGTCGTCGCCGTCGCGAAGCCGGCGAGCTCAGCTCAGGCGGGGCTTCTGACCGGTTCCCACGAACAACTCGGTCCCGAAGCAGCGCTGATAGTACTCGGCGACCGTCTGCCGCTCCACTTCGTCGCATTTGTTGAGGAACGTGAGGCGGAACGCGAAGCCGATATCATTGAAGATGCGTGCGTTTTCCGCCCATGTGATGACCGTTCGCGGCGACATCACAGTCGAAATGTCGCCGGCGATGAACCCGGCCCGCGTGAGGTCGGCAAGCGCCACCATGGCGCTGATCGTCTCGCGGCCTTCCTTGGTGTCCCAGCTCGGTGTCTTGGCCAGCACGATCTTTATTTCCTCGTCGTGCGGCAGATAGTTGAGCGTGGCGACGATATTCCAACGATCCATCTGCCCTTGGTTGATCTGCTGCGTGCCGTGATAGAGGCCGGTGGTATCGCCGAGCCCGACGGTGTTCGCCGTGGCGAAGAGGCGAAACGCAGGATGCGGGCGCATGACGCGGTTTTGATCGAGCAAGGTCAGCTTGCCTTCGACCTCCAGCAGGCGCTGGATCACGAACATGACGTCGGCGCGACCGGCGTCGTACTCGTCGAAACACAGCGCGCAAGGATGTTGCAGCGCCCACGGTAGAATGCCCTCGCGAAATTCCGTGACCTGCTTTCCGTCGCGCAACACGATCGCGTCGCGGCCGATGAGATCGATGCGGCTGATGTGGCTGTCAAGGTTGATGCGGATGCACGGCCAGTTGAGCCGGGCGGCGACTTGCTCGATATGCGTCGACTTGCCGGTGCCGTGATAACCCTGGATCAGGCAGCGGCGATTGAAGGCGAATCCGGCGAGGATCGCCATCGTCGTCTCGCGATCGAAACGATAGGCTTCGTCGATGTCGGGAACGTGGTCTTCGGAATACGAAAACGCAGGCACCTCGAGATCGCTGTCGATGCCGAAGGTCTGGCGCACCTTCACCTTGATGTCGGGTAGCGAGGTCGCGGGATCGCGGGTCGTTGTCTGCATGGAAACCATGGTCGATATCCGATTTATGTCCTGTCTTAGGGCGGCGTCCCGCCGCTTGGGCGAACGTCAAACGCGGGCGTGACTTCCGCCGGCTAGAGTCAGCCGCCGGCGGCTAGCTTGACACTATGTCCCTTGAGGAAAGTATACGCCTGATTGATCAATTTTAGCCGCTCCTCGGCGTTTTTGTCGCCCCCATTTGCATCGGGATGGTGGCGTTTGACCAGCTGCTTGTAGCGCGCTTTGACCTCCGCCGGAGTCGCGCCGCGCGGCAGGTCGAGAACCGTGAGGGCCTTTTCCTGCGGCGTCCGCGCTGGCGGCGGGCGGTGAAACTTGGCGAAGCGCGGCGCCGGATCGTCGCCGAACAGCCGTTCGAGCGCCGCCTCGAGGTCCTCCGGCCGAAAGCGGAACATCGGACCGCGTTCGCCTAGCTTCCAGCTCGGCCGGCCGCCGACCACGTCGTCGCGCCGGCAGCGTTCGATCTCGGCCTGGGTCATACCGCGGTAATAGTCCCACGTCGCGTTGTAGGCGCGGACGTGGTCGAGGCAGAACCAGAAATACTCGTTGAGCGTCGAGCGCGATCGCGGGGCGCGGAACTCGCCAGCCGCCATGCAACCGGGATGATCGCAGCCGCGCTGCTCGCTGCCGGCAAAATCGATCTGAGGCTCCCAGTATTTCGGTCGACGATGACGCATCGTAAGTCCAACGATAACCCCGAACCGTAAAGTATGAGTATCGCCGCCCGGCATGACAAGCCGTGCGATCCGCAAGGCAGGGCTTCGCATGGCCGTCCCCTCGGTTGGCGCACGATCCCTTGCGTACACCGCGTCGTTAACGTGCGTAGTATTGTAACCAATTGAATTGAACGGAAAATCTAGCGCTTCAATGGTCGTTACGCAGGCTAGGTCCGCCGCGCTGCCGCGCTGACCTGCCGCCCGTGCCGACTTGGACGTTTCAGGGCCGCCCGAGGGATCGGCGCTTCGGCTGCAACATTCGGGCCGCATGGGCCGGCGAGCCGCCAGCCGAACCGCCTCGGAACCGAGTGCCGCGTGGCGGCGATACGATACGACACTAACGCAGCGTCGCTTCCGCGGTCATCGCCAAGTCGCCCGCGACGCTGGCCGCCCACAGGCGTGCGGAACGGCCATCTTCGGCCGGAGCCCCGTTGAGCGAAAACGGCGCCATATCGAAGAGCGGACTCAGGGCGCGAAACGCGAAGCGCGCCACCGCTTCGGGCGAGACGTGCATCGTCGTCAAATCGAGCAGAAGCGTGGCGATCAGCGGCCCATGAACGATGAGCCCCGGATATCCCTCGACCTTCGTCGCGTATGGATGGTCGTAATGGATTCGGTGGCCGTTGAAGGTCAGCGCCGAGTAGCGGAACAACAGAACCGCGTCGGGTTGCACGATCCGCCGCCAGGGCGCGCCAGCCAGCGCGCGCTCCGGCATCGATGCGGCGCTCCCGCCCGTCGGCGCCGGGCGGTATACGATGTCGTGCTCCTCCTCCAGCGCCAAACCGTTGTCGCCGATCACCCGGTGGCGAACCAGGACGAAAACCAGCGCACCGCTCTTTCCCTGTTTGACGGCGACATCGGCGATCTCGGATTCGCGCCGCAAGCGTTCCCCGACATGAAGCGAGCGTTGGAATATCAGCCGCCCGCCCGCCCACATGCGGCGCGGAAGCGGCACGGGCGGCAGGAATCCGCCGCGCTCTGGATGACCGTCGGGGCCAAGCTCGCTCGCTCGCACCGCCGGGTTGAAGAACAACCAGTGCCAGCCGAGCGGCAGTACGTCGCCGGAGCCCAGCGCCCGCTCTTTGTCGAGAGTCGCCGCCATTGCCCGCACACGATCCTCGGCGACGATGTCGTCCGCCGTTTGGGTGCGGCCGATCCATTGCTTGAGCGCCTCGAGTTCGGCGACGCCGGTCATGCGAATTCGGCGCGAATCTTGGCGCTGTGCTGTCCCAGCGCCGGCACGCGACCCAACGACGGCGTCTCGCCGACGACTTGCGCCGGCGGCGCGGGTATATCGACCGGGCCGTTCTCGGTCTCGACGCGCGCGCGCCGCAATTGCGGATGGCGCGAGAAATCCGCCACGGAATTCACTTC
>DATFES010000329.1:0-2824 GCA_035250945.1 Alphaproteobacteria bacterium
CCTCCTTGGCGATCGCCGCATGCATCGCCTCCGAAGCTTTTTCAAGCGCCGAATGCAGCGTACGTTCTTCCTCTTGCGCGAACGCGGCAAGATCGACGGCATCGTCATAAGTCTTCTTGTCCTTTTTCTCCTCGATGGCGACGATGTTGGACGCGCGCCTGTAAGCGGTGAGCAGATTGGCTCCGTCCTCGCCGCCGAGAAAGCTGGTCAACGCGTCGACGCGGGTCAAGAGGCGCACCAGATCATCCTCGCTTTCGAGCGCGAACACGGCATCGATCAGGTCATGGCGTACGCCTTGATCGCGTAGCGCGGCCTTGAGCCGATCGGCGACGAACTCGAGCAGTTCGAGCGGCACCTCGGGGTGATGCCAGTCATGCTGCGATTGCGCGTAGATTTGATCGGCTTTCGCGAAGATCGCCCATAGAGGCAAGCGCAGTTTATTCTCGAGAACCAATCGAATCAGCCCCAGTGCGGCGCGGCGCAACGCATAAGGGTCTCTCGAACCAGTCGGCCGCTCGCCGATGGCGAAGAAACCGACCAGCGAGTCGATCTTGTCGGCGAGCGCGATGGCGACCGATACCGGCGCCGACGGACAGCGATCGCCCGGCCCAAGCGGCGAATAGTGGTCGCAAATGGCGTCGGCCACCTCCGGCTTTTCACCCTCGTTGAGCGCGTAGTAGCGCCCCATGACGCCCTGCAACTCGGGAAATTCGCCGACCATGCCGGTGGAAAGATCGGCCTTGCACAGCAGCGCCGCGCTCCGCACGCGGTCGACGTCGGCCTTGACATAGGGGGCGAGCTCGGCGGCAAGGGTCTGCAGACGCGCCACCTTGTCGGCCATTGTCCCCAGCTTGGCGTGGAAGACGCGCGACGCCAACGCAGGAACGCGGTCTTCCAGCTTCGTCTTTCGATCCTGGTGCCAAAAGAAATTCGCATCGGAAAGCCGCGCGCGCAGCACGCGCTCGTTGCCGCGAACCACATTCGCCCGCGTTTCGGCGTCGCCGTCGATGTTCGCCACAACGACGAACCGTGGCGCCAGCGCGCCCGCCGTATCCACCAGGGAAAAATACTTCTGGTTGGCGCGCATCGTCGTGGTCAGGACTTCGGGCGGAAGATCCATGAACGCCTTGCCAATATTGCCGATCAGCGCCACCGGCCATTCGACCAGACCGGTCACCTCGTCGAGAAGCACTGGGTCGTCCTTGACCTTAAGACCCTCTGCGTGCGCCGCTTCTTCCACTTTGCGGCGAATCGTCTCGCGCCGTTCGTTCTGATCGACGATCACGAAGTGCCGATGCAGCTTCGCTTGATAGTCATTGAAACTGGTGACTCGAATCGCCCCGGATGTGAGAAATCGATGACCTTCCGTGGTATCGCCCGATACAAGGCCGTGCGCCGGGTCGCCCCCATCACGAGAATCGAGCCCCAACCTCGCTCGTCCGACATCTCGGGTCAGGGACGCCGGGATCACGTGTCCATCGAAGAGGCAGATAATCGACTGCAGCGGACGCACCCAGATTAGGCCTGATTTTTCGCCCCATTTCATCGATTTCGGCCAGGGGAACTCCCAAATGAAGTCGCCCACCGCCAAAGCAACGATGCTCCCGGTCTTGGCGCCTTGGCGTTGAATCTTCGCAAACCAAAATTCCGCTTTGCCGACGATGCGCTTCTCGCACTGATCGAGGCTGAAGAGGCCCACGCTCTTCAAGAACCCGTGCACCGCGTTTTCCGGCGCGCCGACGCGCGGTCCCTTTTTTTCCTCGTGGATGTCGGGTTGTTTCGACGGCAGTCCGTCGACCACCAATGTCAACCGCCGCGGCGTCACGAACGCGCGCATGCGCTCGAAGCTCAAGCTCGCCGCCTTGAGGCGCTCCTCGAACAGCCGTCGAAAATCTTCGGCGGCGCGCGCTTGCATGCGCGCGGGGATCTCCTCAGAGAGCAATTCGAGCAGCAGCTCGGGCATCAGGCCCCCTGCCCGTTCTGACCGGCGAGCCACGCCTCGCAACACGCCTTGGCGAGCGCCCGCACCTTGCCGATATAGGCCTGACGCTCGGCGACCGAGATCGCGCCGCGGGCGTCGAGCAGGTTGAAGCGGTGACTCGCCTTGATGCACTGGTCATAGGCGGGCAATGGAAGCCGCCTGGCGAGCAGCGCTTGGCATTCCTTCTCGGCGTCCTCGAAGTGCCGGCGTAGCATCGCGACATCGGCGTGCTCGAAATTGTGCGCCGAATACTCGATCTCGGCCTGCTTGAACACGTCGCCGTAAGTCACTCCGGCGCCGTTGAAATCGAGAGCGTAGACGTTCTCGACGCCCTGGATGTACATGGCAAGACGTTCGAGACCGTAGGTCAGTTCGACCGACACCGGATCGCATTCGATGCCGCCGACCTGCTGGAAATAGGTGTACTGCGTCACCTCCATGCCGTCGCACCAAACCTCCCAGCCCAGACCCCAGGCACCGAGCGTCGGACTCTCCCAGTCGTCCTCGACGAAGCGAATGTCATGCCGGCGAGGATCGATCCCGAGCTCAGCAAGGCTCTGCAGATACAGTTCCTGGCTGTCGGCGGGCGACGGCTTTAGGATCACCTGGAACTGGTAGTAGTGCTGCAGGCGGTTGGGATTCTCGCCGTAGCGGCCATCGGTGGGCCGGCGCGACGGCTGCACATATGCGGCGCGCCATGGCCTGGTCCCGAGCGCGCGCAAGGTCGTCGCCGGGTGGAACGTGCCGGCGCCGACCTCCAGGTCGTAGGGCTGGAGGATGACGCAGCCCTGCTCCGCCCAGAACCCTTGCAGGGCCAGGATGAGGCGCTGGAAGCTCGGCGGG
>DATFES010000332.1:0-2646 GCA_035250945.1 Alphaproteobacteria bacterium
GTGCGCCGCGCTGAGGCTAAAGTGGAACGTGCATCGCGCGCCGATCGGCGCCGCGGCATCGGGCGCGATGCGCGCCACCAGCTCGCGCTCGATGCCTTGCACGCGGGCGAACACGATGGTTTCCGCGCCCAACGGCTCCAATTGCGTCACCTCGCCGTCGATCGCCGCCAGCGCCCCGTTCGCCGTCGACGCGGGCGTCACGTTTTCCGGACGAATACCGAGCGTCACCGCCGCGCCCGGCGGCACCCCGTCATATGCCTCTTGACGCCGTGCGGTAGCCATCCCAAACCGAATCGTATCGCTGCTGCAGCTGCGGTGCGCGCATCGCGAACCGCGTCGGGCGGAACGCCCAGCGCGATTCCCACATGAAGGCGAGCGTGTTTTCGATTTTCTCGGGCTTGAGCTCGGCCGCCGAGGCCCTGTCGAAAGTCGCGGCGTCCGGGCCGTGGGCCGAGAAACAATTGTGGATCGAGACTCCGCCCGGCAGGAAACCTTCGGCCTTGGCGTCGTACACGCCATGCACGAGGCCCATCAGCTCGCTCATGAAATTGCGGTGGAACCACGGCGGCCGGAAGCTATGCTCGGCGACCGTCCAGCGCGGCGGAAAGATCACGAAATCGCAGTTGGCGACGCCGGGCTGCCCGGAAGGCGAGGTGAGCACGGTGAAGATCGAAGGGTCGGCATGATCGACGCTCACCGTGTTGATCGCCATGAACCGCGCGAGGTCGTACTTGTAAGGCGCGTAGTTGCCATGCCAGGCGACGACGTCGAGCGGCGAGCGTGGATACGCGGAGGCCCACACATTGCCGAGGAACTTCGCCACGACCTCGCATTTGCGGCTCTTGTCCTCGAACGCCGCCACGGGCGCTTCGAAATCGCGCCTTTGCGCCAGGCCCTGCGACCCGATCGGGCCGAGTTCGGGCAGACGGAACGGCGCGCCGTAATTTTCACATAGGTAGCCGCGCACCGGGCCGTTCAGCAGCTCCAACTTGAATTTCATGCCGCGCGGTACGACCGCGATCTCGCCGGGCTGCGCCTCGAGTTTTCCAAGCTCGGTGAACAGGAGGATGCCGCCCTGTTGTGGGACGAACATCATTTCGCCGTCGGCGTTCCAGAAGTAGCGGTCGGTCATCGCGCGATTGGCGCGGTAGATATGAACGGCGAGTCCGGCTTGCGCCGCGGGTTCCCCCGACCCGGCGATCGTCGCCAGCCCGTCGAGAAAGTCGGTCGGTCTTGCCGGCATCGGCAGCGGATCCCAGCGCAGGCGGTTCGCCGGCGTGACGACTTGACTGAACGGCCCTGAACGCAGCAGCCCGCCGCCGATGCGTCGGTAAGGCGCGTGCATGGCCGACGGCCGCAACTTGTATGTCCATGTGCTCAGGTTTTCGGCGCGCGGCGCGGTGAACGCGGTTCCGGAGACGACTTCGGCATAGAGTCCCTTCGGCGCGCGCTGCGGCGAATTCTGCCCGACCGGCAGCGCACCCTTGACCGCCTCGCTTGCGAACGTGTTGCCGAAGCCGCGCTGATAGGCGATGCGATCGCGCGCTCGGCGCGCGGCGCGATGCTTCGTTGTCGAGGTCACCCGCATGTCCATGGCGAAACTCTCCGATGCCTTCGGCGCCCGATCAAGCTCCGATGGTTCAGCTCAGACCGACGACCGGAACGGCGGCGCCGTGGATGGCGCGCGACCGGCTCGAGGCGAGAAATACTATCACCTCGGCGAGCGCGTCGGGCGACACCCATCGCGCCGGATTGGCGTTTGGCATCTCGGCGCGATTTTGCGGCGTATCCAGGATGCTCGGCATCACGCAGTTCACGTTGATGCCGCGCTCGCCGAGCTCGGCGGCCATCGATTCGGTGAGCCGGATCACCGCGCTCTTCGAAGCGCTATAGGCGGCCATCATCGCGCGCCCCGATGTTCCGGCCATGGCGGCGACGTTGACGATCTTGCCCGACCCGGCGGCAAGCATTCCGGGGACCACGGCGCGCGCCGTGTTGATGATCGACTCGACGTTGAGCCCGATCATCAGCCGCCATGTCGATTCGGGCATCTCATGCACGGGATGTCCCATTCTGAATCCGCCGGCGACGTTGCAGAGGACGTGAATTCGCGCGAAACGCGCCAACGCGGCCTCGACGGCTTGCGCGACGTCGCCGGCGTTCAGCAAGTCGGCCGCCAAGAGACAGCGGTCCTCCGCGTCACCGCCGTATAAATGATCGAGATTCTTGCGATCGACGTCGAGCAGAATGCACCGCGCGCCCGCCACGGCGAACATGGTTGCGGTGGCGCGCCCGAGATTGCCGGCGGCACCGGTGATCATCACCGTCTGGCCCGCGAATTCGCCCGTCATCTTTGCCTCTCCGGGGGTGTCGATCCATCGCCGCCGCGCCCGCTCGGCACGACGGCGTCGGCGGGGGTCGCCTCATCGGGAGCAATTGCGGGCAGACTCCGCAATCGCTCGTAAATCGGCGTGAAATCCGGCGCGGTGTCGGCGATCAGTCGCTCGAAGCTCGATATGACGAAATACGTGTCTTGGTACCGGTCGATGCGGTAATCGGTGCGCAAGATTCGATCGAGATCGAACCGCACGCGGCGCGGCTTCGGGCTGTCGATGGCGTGAACGACCTCGCCGCCCGAGGAGAGGA
>DATFES010000444.1:0-8290 GCA_035250945.1 Alphaproteobacteria bacterium
GAGGCGGAGCGCGATCACGCGCGCGACTTGCGCCGGCGTCAGCTCGTCGGCCGAGGGGAGGATCCATTCGCCCTTCTCGTCGAACTTTCCGACGACGCGCGGCCGCACGTCCTCGCGCCAGTTGTAAAGCTGCTCCTTGAATTGATTCTCGATGATCGCCCGTTTCTCCTCGACGACGAGCACCTCCTGCAGCCCCTCGGCAAAATGCCTTGCGCCCTCGCGCTCGAGCGGCCACGTCATCGCCACCTTGTAAAGGCGGATGCCGATCTCGGCGGCGAGCTTTTCGTCGATGCCGAGGTCATCGAGCGCCTGGCGCACGTCGAGATAGGATTTGCCGTGGGTGACGATGCCGAAGCGCGGACGCGGGCTGTCGATGACGATCTTGTCCAGCCGGTTGGCACGCGCGAAGGCGAGTGCCGCGTACGCTTTGTGACGCTGGAGGCGGTATTCCTGCTCGGTCCAATGATCGGGCCAGCGGATGTTGAGGCCACCCGGCGGCATCTCGAACTGGTTGGGGAGCGCGATCTGCACGCGATGCGGGTCGACCGACACCGAAGCCGAGGACTCGACCGTCTCGGCGATGCACTTGAAGGCGATCCAGCAACCCGAATAGCGGCTCATCGCCCAGCCATAGAGGCCGAGATCGAGAATCTCCTGGACGCCCGCCGGGCTTAGCACCGGAATCATCGCCGAGATGAACTCGTGCTCGGACTGGTGCGGCAGGGTCGACGATCGCGCGGCATGATCGTCGCCGGCGAGCAGCAGTACGCCTCCATGGCGTGAGGAGCCGGCGGCGTTGCCGTGCTTGAACACGTCGCCGCAGCGGTCGACGCCCGGCCCCTTGCCGTACCACATGGCGAAAACGCCGTCGTACTTGGCGCCCGGGAACAGGTTCACCTGCTGGCTGCCCCAGATCATCGTCGCCGCAAGATCCTCGTTGACCCCGGGCTGGAACTCGACATGGCTGCGTTTGAGAAATGGCTTGGCGCGCCACAGCGCCTGATCGAGGCCGCCGAGCGGCGAGCCGCGATAGCCGGAGATCATGCAGGCGGTGTTGAGGCCGGCCGCGACGTCGCGCTGACGCTGCATCATCGGCAACCGGACCAGCGCCTGGATGCCGGTCAGGTAAACGCGGCCCTCTTCCAGCGCGTATTTGTCGTCGAGCGTTACGGCGGCGAGCGCCATTTTGCGTTTCTCCCGGGCCAACTGTTTGTTGCGGAAATCTTATTGCACCCCGCCTGGACAAACAATCGCACCCGGCATGAGGACTCCCGAAAAGCAATAAGGGCCTCGCGACGGCGGGCAAGTCGGACCGGGTATTACCGCAATTCGAGTTTCAACATTTCCGAAATTGCCGGAGCGTTGGCGCGGCGCAGGGGCGATTCGGCCCAATCGACGAGAATGACGCGCGAAGGCTTCACCGGACTTATTTCACCACCTCGCCCGTTGGCACCCTGGTCGCCGCCTCGCGGCGCGCCATGGTCCGTACCACGTTTTCGATGATGGTCCGGCCGATCTCGCCCGAAGCACTCACGCCCATCGACAGTATCGATTCGGGGTGGAACTGAACGGCAGCGAGCGGTAATTGCCGATGACGCACCGCCATCACCAGGCCCGCGTCGGTGCGGGCGACGATCTCCAAGGCGCCGGCCGGGAAGCCGTCAAGGCGGGCGGTCAAAGAGTGATAGGCCCCGACGCGCATCGGCGTCGGTACGCTGTCGAACAGCGGGCCGCCGTCATGGCGGACATCCCAATGCTTGCCGTGGCGCGGCTGCGGCAGGACCTCGAGCGCGCCGCCGAACGCTTCGATCATTCCTTGCAGGCCGAGGCAGACGCCGAACTGCGGGACGCCCTCCGCGGCGAGCGCCCGAATCAAGGCCGGGACGCCGAAATCGGCCGGCCGGCCCGGTCCGGGCGAATGCACGACGAGGTCGGGGGCAAGCGCCACGATCCGCTCGAACGGAAGGCCGTGGCGATATGTCGCCACCTCGGCGCCGGCCTGGCGGAAGTAGTCGGCGAGCGTGTGAACGAACGAGTCCTCGTTGTCGATTATGACGATTCGCTTGCCCGATCCCGGCCGCGTCGCCGGCGACTCGGTGCGCGGGACGCCGGCCGGCGCGAAGGCGCGGAACATCGCCGTTGCCTTGATGCGCGTCTCCTCGTCCTCCTCCGTTCCGACGGAATCCCAGACCAGCGTCGCCCCGACGCGATAATCGGCCCGCCCGCCATCGAGATGGACCGTGCGAATGGTGATCCCGGTCGACACGTCGCCCGACAGCATCAGCGCGCCGACCGCGCCGCCGTACCAGCCGCGCGCGCCCTTCTCCAGCTCTTCGACGATGCGCGTCGCCATTTTCTTTGGCGCGCCGGTGAGCGTCACTGCCCACATGTGGGATAAGAACGCGTCGAGCCCGGTGAACTCCGGACGCAACCGTCCCTCGACGTGATCGACCGTGTGGAACAATCCGGCATACGTCTCGATGAGCCGCCGGCCAAGCAGCTTGATCGTGCCTGGGCGGCAGATACGCGACTTGTCGTTGCGATCGACGTCGGTGCACATCGTCAATTCGACCTCGTCCTTCTCGGAATCGATGAGCGCCTTGAGCCGCTCGGCATCCTCCATGGCGTTGCGCCCGCGCCGCGCCGTGCCCGAGATCGGGCACGATTCGACGCGGTCGCCCTCGACGCGCACGAACATCTCGGGTGATGTGCCGACGAGCTGGTCGGCGCCGAGCTGGATCAGGAATTCGAACGGGCTCGGGTTGACCCGTTTCAAGCGCTTGAAAAGCGCCGATGGCGCGCCGGCATATGCGGTCGTGAACATACGGCTGAGCACCACCTCGAAAATGTCGCCGATGCGCATCCGCTCGCGCGCCCGATCGACAAGCGCGGCATACTCCTCGCGCGTATGGTCCGAGGTTATGACCGGCGCTGCGGACGGCGCATCGCCGTGGCGCTTGGCCGTCGGCAGCGGCCCGCCGAAGCTCTGGCTGCGCACGCCGACGGTGGATAATCCTTCACGCGCCAGCTCGTAATCGAGCCGGAACGCCTGCTCCTTGCGCCGGTCGACGACGTAGAGCGCGTCGGGAAGGTAAAGATGCAGCTCGCGCTGATCCGCCGGCCGCGCAAGTCGGAGCGCGATCGGATCGAACTGGAACAGCAGGTCGTAGGCGAACGCTCCGTAAAGGCCGAGGAATCCGTCTTCGATGCCGCGGAACTCGGCGATCAGCCGGCGCAGCGGCGAAATCAGCGAGGGCTGCAGGCTGCGCTCCTCTTCGGCAAAGACGCCGTCGCCTGGCGGAATGTCCAACGCCAATTCGCGCGCATCGGCGGCGGCGATTTTCGCGCCGGGCGTATCGCGCAGCACCGGGGCAAGAATCGCCAGGATCTTTTCGCCGCGCGGGCTCAATGCGCGGACCGACAATCGGCGATCGCGGCCGACGATCTCGATCGGCGGCGCCGCGAAGCCGAATTCCCAGCGCGTGTAGCGGCCGGGATAATCGACGCCCGAGGAGAACAGCGCGCCGCGTTCGCGATCGAGCCGCTCGGCGAAGCCGTCGAGCGCAGTGAGATAGGTGATCGGCCGTGTTCGTCGCGTGACGACGATCCCGGCGGGCGTGGTGAATTCGTAGTTCTGGCTCGACATTATGACGACCCTCGCGAGCGACGCCGGGGTTGCCCCGGCGCAGCCTGGCTGAGCACGTGTCGGACGCCTAGCGGCTCAATAGCCGGACAGGCGCAACGGACGAACGAAATATTTCGGGAATGGGATGGGCGGTGACGTGGGTCACCGCCACCAGGGCCAGCGGGCCTGACTGGTCTGGGAGCGCGCGAGAACGAGGCGAACTTGCTCGGTGCTCATGGCGAACGCACGCTAGCAGCGGCGGCCGCCGACCGTCAAGCGCCGCCCGCCGCGTTCAGGCGGGGATTCGGCCTTCGAGCAAACTCGCCAAACGATCATAGCACTGCGTCCAGCCGTGGCGATGGCGATTGGCGCTGGCGCGCGAGGGGAATAGCTCATGGGTGAGCCGCAGCTCGGCGCCGCGGCCAAATCGACGGAACTCGAGCGTCACGAAGGTTTCATGGCCCATGGCTTTGCCTTGCTGCCATAACCAGGTGTAGACGAGGCGGCGAGGCCGAAAACCGGCGCGTCATCCTGAGCGGGCCTGATCGCCCGGCTTGCTCAGCGACGCTGTCAGCATCGCCGCGGCCGAACCGTGGCGTTTTCGGGATCGGCGGTGGCTACGGCCAGCATCGCGTCGAGGCACGTGAAGCCGTCATCGCGGAGACAGCGACGCGGTTCAAGCCGGTGCAGGGCGCTCGCGACGTCGAGATCGGCTGCGCCCGCGGCAAGGCTCACTGCAATCAAGCCGCGGGTCGGCAAACGCGGCAAAAACGTCCGGTCGGGACGACGGCGAATCTCGCGGGAGGATCGGACGACAATGGATTTTTCACCGTCGGCGCGATACAACGCCATCGCATCTCCATCGGTCAGGTATTGCGAAGACGACATGACCGTTCTTGTCACCGGCGCCGCCGGCTTCATCGGCTACCATGTCGCCGAGGCGCTCATGGCGCGGGGCGAGCGGGTCGTCGGTTTCGACAACGTCAATCCGTACTACGACGTGGCACTCAAGGAGGCGCGGCTCAGGCGCCTCGAGGAAAATCCGGCGTTTCGCTTCGAGCGTCGCGACATCGCTTCGCCGGGCGCGTTCGCCGAGGTCTTGTCGGCCAATTTGTCGATCGACCGGGTCGTCCATCTTGCCGCGCAGGCCGGGGTGCGCCACTCGCTGACGCATCCGGAGGTTTATGTTCAGACCAATCTCATCGGGCACTTCAACGTCCTCGAGGCCTGTCGCCGGCGCGGCGGGGTACGTCACCTGGTCTACGCCTCGTCGTCATCGGTCTATGGCGGCAACACCAAGCTTCCGTTTTCGATCGACGACATGGTCGACAAGCCGGTCTCGCTCTACGCCGCCACCAAGGCGGCCGACGAGCTGATGACCCATTGCTACAGTCATTTGTACCGCCTGTCGGCGACCGGGTTGCGCTTCTTCACCGTGTATGGCCCGTGGGGCCGGCCGGACATGTCGGCCTATATCTTCACCAAGGCGATCTTCGAGGGGAAGCCGATCCGCGTCTTCAATCACGGCGACATGAAGCGCGATTTCACCTATATCGACGATATCGTCGCCGGCGTGCTGGCGGCGCTCGATCGGCCGCCGACAGGCGAGGGCGCCGGCGGCGCGCCGCATCGGCGCTACAATCTCGGCAACCATCGCGCCGAACCGCTGCTGCGTTTCATCCAGGTCATCGAGCGTGCGACTAACCATCGCGCCGTTCTCGAGTTTTCCGACATGCAGCCGGGCGACGTGCGCGAAACATTCGCCGACATCGCCGCCTCCGAGCGCGATCTCGGCTTCGCGCCGCGCACCGCCATCGACCAGGGCGTCCCGCGTTTCGTCGACTGGTACCGGCAGTATCATAAGGTGTGACCAACCATCCGCGTACCTGCGTTTCGTTGCGCATCGCGCCGCGGCGTCCGATCATCTCCCGCGATCGCTACTGATACAATTTCTCCAGCGCCGCGCCGTACGCCTCGCGCACCTTGTGCCGTCGTATCTTGAGCGTCGGCGTCATCATTTCGTTGGCGATGGTGAACGGCTCGCGCGCGACGACGAAGCGCCGGATTCGCTCTGCTGCCGAGAGTTGCGCGTTGACGCGCTCGACCGCCTTTTCGATCGCGGCGCGAAACGCTTTGTCGTCGGCGAGGCCGGACGGATTGCCGGCCTCGCCGTGCGCCTGGGTCCACGCCTTTGCCATGTCCGGATGGGGGACGATCACCGCCACGAGGTGGGGACGGAGGTCGCCATGAACCATCGCCTGCAGAATTTCGGGTTGCAAGGCGAGCAGCCCCTCGACGCGCGCCGGCGCGATCATGTTGCCGCCCGAATTCTTGATGAAATCCTTCTTGCGGTCGGTGATCTTGATGTAGCCGTCGCCGTCGATGAGCCCGACATCGCCAGTATGCAGCCAGCCGTCGCGGACCGTCGCCTGCGTCGCCTCGGGATCGTTCCAATACCCCTGCATGACGAGCTCGCCATGAACCAGGATTTCGCCGTCCTCGGCGACCTTGACCTGGACGTCGACGAGCGGCGGTCCGACGGTGTCGAGCTTGACCCTGCCGGGCGGGTTGGCCGACACCACCGGCGCCGCCTCGGTTTGGCCGTAGCCTTGTAGCAAGGTGAGGCCGAGCGCGGTGAAGAACAGACCGATCTCGTAATTGAGCGGCGCGCCGCCCGAAACCAGCGCCTTGAGGCGGCCGCCGAAACGCGCCCGCACCTTGTCCCTCACCAGCCGGTCGAGCAGCGGATCGACCAAGCGTTCGAGAAGGGACAGCGAGCTCGGCGCCTCATAGCGCTTGCGGCCGACGGCGAGCCCCTTGTGAAACAGCGCCGCCTTCAATCCGCCTTGCCGCTCGACGCCGGAAACAATCCGCCGGTGCAATGTTTCATAAAGCCGCGGCACGGCGGTCATGATCGTCGGCCTGACCTCGACGAGGTTGCTCGACAACGCCTCGACGCTTTCGGCGAAGTAAATCTGCGCGCCGATGCTGAGCGGAAAGCATTCGCCCGCGGAGTGCTCGTAGGAATGCGATAGCGGAAGGAACGAAAGGAATACTTCATCGCCCAGACCGAGTTGCTCCAGCAAATGATAGGCGCCGAGGCAATTGGTCAGGATCGCGCCGTGATGCAGCGTCTCGCCTTTGGGCTGCACGCCGGTGCCCGAGGTGTGGATGATGCACGCAAGGTCGCCGCGTCCGAGGCCGGCGACGGCCGCCTCGATCCCGTCAGCTTCCCGCAGCCCGCGGGCCAACGCGTCGTACCAGCTTTGGACGACCATCGTCCCGCCGGCGCCGCGCGGCGGCTCGATGGCGATCATGAACCCGCAGCCTTGCACCTGACGGGCGGCGAGCAGCGCTTTCTCGGCCAGCGCCTGGGTCGAAGCGATGACGCCCTTGCAGCCGGTGTTGGCGAGGACGTAGCGGTGATCCTCGATCGTGTTCGTGACGTATGCCGGTACGCAAACGCCGCCGGCGGCCATGATCGCGAAGTCGGCGATGACCCACTCGGGACGATTCTCGGCGACCAGTCCGACCCGGTCGCCCGGCTGCACGCCGAGCGCGCGTAGCGTACGCGCGAGTTGCGACGTCTGAGCGCCGACATCGCGATAGGAGACGGCGCGCCATGCGCCGTCGCGCTTGGTCCACAGACACGGCTTGTCGCCGAGCCGCTCCGCCTGGTCGAACAGCATGCGCACCAGGTTCGGGCAGGCCCGATAATCCATTGCTCCGTCCCCCCAACATCTTGGCGCACGCGAACCACCGCGCCGGCGCGCTTGGCGCGCCGCGCTTTCGGACTTATATCGGTAGCAGTCCTCGGGAGTTAAGTCACATGCCGTTCACGATACGCCGCTCCGTCGGTCGGCCCGGTCGCCAAGTTCCAGCCCCCGACACGGCGGCGGCGCAAGCGCCGACCGGCGATCTTGGGCGGCTGCCGGCGTGGGATTTGTCCGATCTCTATCCGGGGACCGATTCGCCTCGGCTGAGCGCCGATCTTGCCGCCGTCGAGGCCGATGCGGTCGCTTTTCGGGGACGCTATGCCGGCAAGCTTGCGGCGCTGTCGGGCGCCGAGCTCGGGACCGCGGTCGCCGAGTTCGAGCACATCGAGGAGCGGCTGGGGCGTGTCTCCAGCTTCGCCGAGCTCACCTACGCCGGCGACCAGTCCGATGCCGAAATCGGCCGGTTCTTCCAGACCACGCAGGAGCGTCTGACCGCCATCTCGTCGCAAACCCTGTTCTTCACCCTCGAGCTCAACCGCATCGAGGAACGCGATCTGGACGCCAAGCTCGCCGCGCCCCAGCTCAAGCGCTACGCGCCGTGGCTGCGCGAGCTGCGAACCTTCCGACCGCATCAATTGGCCGACGACATGGAACGGCTTCTCCATGAAAAGCATGTCGTTGGCCGTGCCGCCTGGGTGCGGCTGTTCGACGAGACGATTGCCGGGCTGCGTTTCGCGGTGAACGGCAAGCAGCTCACCAGCGCCGAAGCCTTGCATCTGCTCTCCGATCGCGATCGCAGCGTGCGGCGAGCCGCGGCGAAGGCGATCGGCGCGACATTCGGCGAAGACGTGCGGCTATTCGCCTTGGTCACCAACACATTGGCCAAGGACAAGGAGATCGAGGACAAATGGCGCGGCTACCGGCGGCCGATCTCGGCGCGCAATCTGGC
>DATFES010000448.1:0-2931 GCA_035250945.1 Alphaproteobacteria bacterium
ATGCGCATCTTGCCGGCGAGCATCAGCTTGAGCCCGCTCGCCTCGCGGGCCATGATGCGCTTGAAGTCGTCCAGCCCGACGATGATGTTGAGATCGCAGGCGAGGTCCTGGTTGTGGACCGCATTGGGCGTCGCCGCGCCGTCGATATAGATCACTCCTTCGCCGCCGTTGAAGGTGATCTTGATCGTCTTCTTGACCGCGCCGTTGTCATCGCCGACGCGCCGTCGCACATCTTCGGTCAGCGTCTCAACGTTCATGGCGATGTCCATGCCGCGCTCCGTGCCTTCGCTCACGAACCCGCCGCATCGCCGCCATTGGGCGGTGCGGCCGAGCCAATCCGCTGCACGCCGCGCGCATAGCGGCTGACAAGCTGCCGCCAGGCGATCACCGGTAGGTCGTTGGGCGTGAGGTATTCCTGCAGCCAGCCGTCGCCGTTGGTGTAGCCGTCCTCGAGCCCCTCGCGCGCCATCACGTCGTCGCCATTGAACTCGTCGAACACCAGCGGCCCCCAGTAGTCGTCGACCAGGCGCTTGAAGACGGCGGCCTCCTTGGGATCGGCGCAGTTCTCCTTGGTCGAGATCTGGAAATACATGTGCGACTTGTCGTCGATCGGCACGTAGAACTCGTAGGCCGCCATGCCGCGCTTGGGAAAATCGAACACCGACACGCCGCACGGCATCCAGATGCCGACGCTGGGAATGACCAGATCGAGCTCCTCGCCGAATTTGAGCTGCGCCGAAGCGACGTCGGTCGCCTCGCCGATATCGCCGCTCCAGATCGGCTCGTAGTTCTCCGACAGCGAATCGAGCAGACCCTTCGGCCCGTCGCCGGTGCGGATGTCGAGCAGCTTGGCGTGATCGGGCTTGGCGGCGATGCCCATCGGATAGATTCCGTCGAGCGCGCCGACGATCCGCGAATTGCGGTGGATGTAGACGTGGGTCGAATCGAGACCGTTCTCGCACGCCCATCGCCAATTCGAGTCGACCTTGATACGCCGTCCGTGGGCGACGCGGTTCTCGTCAAGGAAATTGAGCGGTACGTCGTCGGACAGCGGCGGCGGCTCGATGTCGCCGATGAAGACGAATACCAGACCTTGCGCCTCCTCGATCCGGTACGTCTTGACCGCCATCTTGCCGATCAATTCGCAGTTGGGATCGGTGAGGATGGTCCGCAACACGCCGGTTTTCCAGTCGTAGGTGAAGCCGTGGTACCAGCATGTCACGGTGTCCTTGGTGAAGCACTCGAAGCGGTACGACAGCGGCACGCGGCGATGCAGGCAGCGATCCTCGAGCGCATAGACCGTGCCATCGACCCGGCGGACGATGATCGGCTCGCCGAGAACCTTCTGCGCCAGCGGCTTGCCATCGGCGAGCTCGTAGGCCCAACAGATCGGGTACCAGTGATTGCGCAAACCAAGATCGGCCTGCCGATACAGATCCCACGTCTTGCGCAGGGCGCGAACGCTTTTCGGCGTCTGGATCTCGAAACGCTCGCCCGCCGGGGCGACCGCGGATGCTGAACCGACTGTATTCATGGCGGCGTCTCCCCGCGGCCCTTTTGTAACATACTAGCGTAATCGCGTGCCATCGGCCCGGACCTATTGTTCACAATATTGTTAACAATATGAATGCCGAATCACCATTGCGACGCACGAGGATGTCGTTACCGGGGGCGAAACGCCGCGTCAGGCAGCGACAGGACCTGCCCCCGGATGGCCCGGGCATATGATTTCATTGCGCTTTCAGCCGCGCGGACGTCGCCGTCGAGGATGGCGAGCAGGATTTCCTCGTGACCTCGGGTCCACCTGTCGCGATCGTTTCCGACCGCCAGTCCGTGGACCCAAAGACGATCGAGCTGCGCTTCGACCTGGCGTTCGATTTCGGCCAGCGCGCGATTGCCGGACAATCGGCGAATCACCTCGTGGAAGCGTCGGTTCTCGGCGATGTAGGCGCCGACATCGCCAAGCGCACGCGAACGGCGCCGGAAGCGCCGCGTCGCGGCGAGCGAGTCGCGGGCGATCTTCCGGTTGTCCCGCTCCTCGATCCGCGCCGCAGCGAGACTGACCGCGGCCCGTCCGAGCGCCACCAGGATGTCGAACACGTCGTTGACGTCGGCGCGCGACAGCCAGCGGACGGAGGCGCCGCGATAGGCCTCGATGTCGACCAGCTTTTCGTCGGCCAGTCGCCGCAATGCCTGCCGGACGACGCTTCGCGAGACGCCCGCCGCGCGCGCCAGCTCTTCTTCGACCAGGCGATGGCCGGGCGCCAGATGTCCGGCCGCGATCCGCTTCTTTATCGACCGCGCGACCGCTTCGACGTCCCGCCCTCGCCGTGTCAGTCGCACCGCAGCACCGTGATCGCCGCCGGCCAGCGGACCCGCGTGCCGTTCGGTCGGTCTAGGGCGCGCTCGGCGCGGAAAGAGCCGCCATGTCGGGCGCGGCGAAACATACAGACCGCGAAAAAAGCGCTGGAACCTCGATGGTGCCTACCCGAGCTTCGCCATCATCAGCGCGGTGTCGATCATCCGGTTGGCGAAGCCCCATTCGTTGTCGTACCACGACAGCACCCGCACCAGGCCATCGTCGATCACCTGGGTCTGGGTCAGATCGAAGGTCGAGCTCGCCGGATTGTGGTTGAAATCGGATGACACCAGCTCCTCGTCGGTGGTCATCAAGATGCCCTTGAGCCGGTTCGACTTCGACGCCTCAATCACCGCGTTATTGACTTCGGATGCAGTGACCTTCTTCTTCGGCACGAACTTGAAATCGATCAGCGACACGTTGGCGGTCGGCACGCGGATCGCGGTGCCGTCGAGCTTGCCTTTGAGATCGGGCAGCACCAGCCCCACTGCCTTGGCCGCACCGGTCGAAGTCGGAATCATCGACAGCGCTGCGGCGCGCGCCCGGCGCAGGTCCTTGTGCAGCGTATCAAC
>DATFES010000456.1:0-2056 GCA_035250945.1 Alphaproteobacteria bacterium
ATTTCTGGCTCGCCTGCCTGGGTCTCACCTGCGCCGTCTTCATCGCCACCGACGCGCCGCTGAAGGCGATCGTCTCGCTGCTCATCGACTGGTTCTTCGGCGATCTCATGCGCGTGCCGCTGCCGCGCGGCCTGCTCAACCTGCTGAGCGCATAGCGATGGAGCACATCGTCGCCGCCTTCGGATTGGTGCTCGATCCCTATGTGCTTCTGGTCATCGTGCTGTCGGCGCTATTCGGAATTTTCGTCGGCGCGATTCCCGGCCTCACCGCGACGATGGCGACGGCGCTCCTGGTTCCAGTGACGTTCTTCATGCCGCCGGTCCCGGCGCTTGCCGCCATCGTTACCGCGACCGCGATGGCGATCTTCGCCGGCGACATTCCGGGCGCGCTGCTGCGCATTCCGGGCACGCCGGCTTCGGCCGCGTACACCGACGAGAGTTTCGCCATGACAAAAAAGGGCCAGGCGGAGCTCAATCTCGGCGTCAATCTGGTCTTCTCGGCCGCCGGCGGGTTCGTCGGCACGGTCGTACTGATCACCGCGGCGCCGGTGCTGGCCGAGATCGCCATCAACTTCAGTTCCTTCGAGTATTTCTGGCTCGCCTGCCTGGGTCTCACCTGCGCCGTCTTCATCGCCACCGACGCGCCGCTGAAGGCGATCGTCTCGCTGCTCACCGGCCTGATGATCGCCGCCATCGGCATCGACGTGACGGCCGGCCATCCGCGCTTCACTTTCGGCAGCATCGAGCTGATGGCCGGCGTCAGCTTCATTCCGGCGATGATCGGCATGTTCGCCGTCTCCGAGGTCCTGCGCGGCGTCGCCGCCGGCGATCCGCACGCCCGCATGGTGCAGGAGCGGATCGGCAACGTGTTCAAGGGACTGGGCGTCGTCGCCGTGCGCTACTGGAAAAATTTTCTGCGCGGCAGCGCGATCGGCGTCTTCATCGGCGGGCTGCCGGGCGCCGGCGCCGATATCGCGGCGTGGATTTCGTACGCGGTCAGCAAGCGCTTCTCGAAGGAGCCGGAGAAATTCGGCACCGGCCACATCGAGGGCGTGGTCGACGCCACCTCGGCCAACAATTCGGGCCTGAGCGCGGCGTGGATTCCTGCGCTAGTGTTCGGCATCCCCGGCGATTCGATCACCGCGATCGTCATCGGCGTGCTCTACATGAAGGGCATGAACCCGGGCCCGACGGTATTCTTGCAGAACCCGCAGCTTATTTACGCCGTATTCATCGCCTTCTTCATCGCCAATCTGATCATGGTGCCGCTCGGGTGGGGCGCGATCAAGCTGGCCAAGTACATCCTCAACGTGCCGCGCCGCGTGCTGATGCCGATCATATTGATGTTCTGCATCGTCGGCTCGTTCGCCATCACCAACAGCCCCTATGGCGTGATCGTCATGCTGATCATGGGCGTGCTCGGCTGGCTGATGGAGGAGAACGGCTTTCCGATCGCGCCGACCATCCTTGGCTTGGTGCTGGGGGAGCTGCTGGAGCAGAATTTCATGACTTCGATGATCAAGTCGGACGGCGTTCTGATCGCGTTCTTTTACCGTCCGATCGCCGCCACGCTCGGCGTGGTGACGTTGGTCGTATGGGCGCTCATGTTGTGGCGCGGCGTGCAGTTCGCGTTGCGGCCGGTCCGCGCCGCGGCCTAGCGGCGAAACACGCCGACCAGTTCGAGATGCGGCGACCACAGGAACTGGTCGATCGGCGCTACGCTTTCCAGCCGGTAGCCGCCATCGACGAGGATGCGGGCGTCGCGCGCGAAGCTGCCGGGATCGCAGGAGACGGCGATGACGCGCGCGACGGTCGAGCGGGCAAGCGCCTCGGCCTGGGCGCGGGCGCCGGCGCGCGGCGGATCGAGCACCACGAAGTCGAACCCAGCCAGTTCGTCGCCGACGAGCGGACGACGCGCGAGATCGCGGCGCTCGACCGACAAACGGCCGGCCAGCCCAGCGTGTCGTATCGCGGTGTCGAAGGCCGCGACCTGGCCAGCGTCGCCCTCGATCGCGCGAACGCGCGCGCCTTGCGCCGCCAAAGGAAACGAAAGCGTG
>DATFES010000458.1:0-2348 GCA_035250945.1 Alphaproteobacteria bacterium
GGGCTGCTCGCGCCGCGCCGAGGTCAGGGCGCGCCATATCTGCTGCGCCCGCATCGACCAGGCGATATCGGCTGGGTCATCGCGCGGCACGGCGCCCTCTACGCCGAGGAGTACGGCTGGGACGCGACATTCGAAGCGCTGGTCGCCGAGATCGCCGCCCGGTTCGTCCGCAACTTCGACGCCAAGCGGGAGCGCTGCTGGATCGCCGAACGCGACGGCGAGAACGTCGGGTCGGTCTTCCTTGTGAAGGATAAGGAAACCGTCGCAAAGCTGCGCCTGCTCCTGGTCGATCCGAAGGCGCGCGGGCTCGGTATCGGACGAAGGCTGGTCGGGGAATGCGTCCACGGCGCCCGCACGCTCGGCTACACGAAATTGACGCTATGGACCAACGACGTTCTCCATGCCGCACGCCACATCTACGAAGAAACGGGTTTTCGGCTCGTGCGCGAGGAGCCGCATCATAGCTTTGGACATGACCTGATCGGACAGTATTGGGAGCTGGCGCTGTGAGCGGCGGGCCCCTACCGACTCTGGCCGCGGCGGCGGTCGGGGTGCAGGTGGGGGCGGCAATGGTCGCGACACGCTACGTGATCGACGAGACGAGCCCGGCGACATTGGCGCTGCTGCGCTACGCGATCGGCTTGGTCTGCCTGATTCCGCCGCTATTGGCGACCGCGCGGCCGCGCTTTGCGGCACGCGACATCGTTCCGATTGCGGTCCTCGGCGTCATTCAGTTCGGGTTGCTCATCGCGGCGCTCAATTACGGGCTGAAATTCGTGCCGGCGGCGCGCGGCGCACTGATCTTCGCAACATTTCCGCTGCTGACCATGCTTCTCGCCGCGGCGTTCCGCTTGGAGCGGATGACGCCGGCCAAGACGCTTGGAGTGACCCTCAGTATCGTCGGGGTCGGAATGACGCTGAGCGAGACGGCATTCGCGGCGAGTTCTGGCGCTAGCGAATGGATCGGCGCGCTCGCCGTTCTCGCCAGCGCGTTCATGGGTGCGCTGTGCAGCATCCTCTACCGCCCGTATCTGCGCAAATACCCGACGCTGCCGGTAAGCGCATTGGCGATGGCGGCATCGGTCGTCTTTCTGATGTTGCCGGCGGCGGCCGAAGGAGCCTTCGCCGCAGCCCCGCGGTTCTCGCCGGGCGGGTGGGCGGCGGTGGCGTTCATCGGCGTCAGCAGCGGAGTGGGATATTATGTCTGGCTGTGGGCGCTCGCGCACGCGACGCCGACGCGGGTCACGGTTTTCCTCTCGTTGAGTCCGGTTACCGCGAGCGTTCTGGGCGTCGTGCTGCTTGGCGAGGAGCTGTCGCCGCTGGCGCTGGCCGGCGTGGCCGCCGTCGTTCTCGGTTTGTGGGTCGCGCACTGGCGCGGTGGGGAAGAAACCGCCCGCTCGCCAGCCCCGGGCCCGACGTGACGGGGAGGCGGCGGTAAATCGGGGCGGGGCAAATCGGAAACACGCGCAAGAGGGGACGCCCGCGCGCTTTCTTGCGCGCATCCAGGTTTGACCCGCACAAGAGGCCGGGCTTTGATATACACCATGCCTCGGCGGCGATAGATTTTCTCTCCGGTTAAAGCTGCTTGGGTGGGAATCCGACAGATGGTCGTGGCACGAGCGCAGCGACGCCTTGCAGCAATCCTCGCCGCCGACGTCGCCGGTTATTCGCGGTTGATGGGCGCCGATGAATCGGGAACGCTGGCGGCGCTGCGAGAGATCTGGACTGCCCATTTCAACCCCGCCGTCGCGGCGCATCGGGGGCGCATCGTCAAGATGATGGGCGATGGCGGGTTGGTCGAATTCGCTAGCGCGGTCGACGCGGTGGAATGCGCCGTCGCGATCCAGAAGGCGATGGCGAGCCGCAACGGAACGCGGCCGGACTTGGAGCCGATCGAATTGCGCATTGGCGTGAACCTCGGCGACATTGTCATTGAGGGCGACGACATCCTCGGCGACGGCGTCAATGTCGCGGCGCGGCTCGAAGGGCAGGCGCCGAAGGGCGGCATCCTGGTTTCGGAGGCCGTGCACGCGCAGGTCAAAGGCAAGCTCGGCGTCGCCTTCACGGACGCAGGCGAATTACGACTTAAGAACATCGAAACGCCGGTCCGCGCCTGGCGATGGACCGGCGATGGATCGGCAGCGGGAGTCGCGACAAAGGCGATTCCGGCGCCGGGCGAAATGCCGTCGATCGCGGTGCTGCCGTTCACCAACATGTCGGCCGAGACGACGATCAAGCTGAGCCAGATCTCGAACATCATCGGGCTCAAGGACGCCGGCGGCGATCTCCAGGTGACGGCGCAGATCGTCGAGGAGAGCCGGCCGGGCTTCCTGGTCTGGAGCGGGGAC
>DATFES010000469.1:0-4794 GCA_035250945.1 Alphaproteobacteria bacterium
ACCGTCGTGTCGTTGACCCCAAGCGCCTTGGCGGCCGCGGTCAGCGTCTGTCCGCGGCTCACGGCGAGCAGGTGGCGTAGATCGTTCCAGCTTCCGCTCGGCATAATTGCAGACTCGATTTGCAGAATTGCGCCTCCAAAACGCAGTTTCGCAGAAGCAAAATCGGACATCCAATTCGTTTGCGGAGGGCGCCAATGATCTATGCGGTCTTGTTCGAAGACGATCCAGTTGTCGGCGTCGAAGTTCGTCGCGGGCACATGCCAACGCATCTCGCATTTCTTGAGCGAAATGCATCGCGGATCACCGCCGCGGGACCAACTCAGTCCGCGTCCGACTCTACGGTGGGCGGCCTTTGGCTTGTCGAGGCGGATAGCCCGGACGCCGTCGATGCGCTCGTCAAGGAGGACCCATTCTGGTCGACGGGACTGCGCCGTTCGGTCCGCATTCTTCGCTGGTCGCAGGTCTTCGCCGACGGTAAGCGATTAATATAGCTTGCTATCGGATTTCGTCCCTATCACGCCCGACGTCAGATCGAATCGCGACGGCGCGGCCGCAGCGCTCATCGAAACGCCAGCACGGTCACCACGCCGCCGGCGATCAGCGCCATTCCGACGAGCTCGCGCGCGCTGGGCGGCTCGCGGAAGCCGAACCGCGAGACAATCACGGTGAAGATCAGCTCGACCTGGCCTAACGCGCGGACGAGTGCCGCGTTCTGCAGCGTCATGGCGGCGAACCAGCATGCCGATCCGAACACGCTGAGAAGTCCCACCGGCGTAGCGCTCCGCCAGTTCGCCAGAACGCGGCCGATCTCGCCAGGTGTCCGCCAAGCGAGGTAGGGCGCCATCAACAAGGTTTGCAGCAGCGTGATCGTCGCCAGCGTCATGGTCGAGCGGAGGAGGAAATCGCCGTCGCCCAGCGACAGCGCTGCGGCGCGAATGCCGATCGCCGAGCCGGCGAAACAGGCGCCCGAAGCCAGCCCGACCAGCGCCGCCGGCTGCGTCCAGCCGAGCGCCAGCTCGCGCAGCGTCACTTTCGGGCCGACCGAGAGCGCAAGGACGCCCGCGAGGCTCACGACGACGCCGAGCCACCCGGCCTCCGACAGCGGCTCGGCGAGAAAGATCGTGCTGAATAACGCGGTCTGGATCGTTTCGGTCTTCGAATACGCGGTGCCGACGGCGAAATTGCGCAGGGCGAAGGCGTGGATGAGGAGCGACGTGGCGACGATCTGCGACACGCCGCCCAGGAGGCAGAATCCGAGGTAGCGCCACGACGGCGATGGCGCCGGCGCGTCGGATGTCAGTGCGACCATTGCGAACAGCACCGCCGCCACCGGGGCGCCATAGACATAGCGTACGAAGTTGGCGCCATCGACGCTCAGCGTCGCCGTCAAGCGGCGCTGCAGGGCCGTGCGAATGCACTGGAGAAACGCCGCGCTGACGGTGATCGGCACCCACAGGCCGATCACGGCGCGGCGTTCCGAATGGTGGTGAAATTCATTGGCTGCAAGATCAAAAAACGGCGAACGGGATAGCAAGCGGCCGCGCCTGCCATGCAGGCGCGACCGCCGCCTTATCAGAATGAATCGCCGCCGCTCGGCGGTCTATTGCGAATTACGCGGCGGCCGCGCGCGCTTCGGGAATGGCTCCTTCCCCTTCCATCGTCGCCGCGACGGCGTGGACGACGGCGGCAATACGGACAGCGGCCTGGATCGTCTCGAGCGCGAGCCCCGCCTTGCGCAATTCGCGTTCATGCGCGTCGACGCACATGCCGCAGCCGTTGATCGCCGAAACCGCCAGGGACCAGAGTTCGAAATCGACCTTGTCGACCCCAGGGCGGGCGATCACGTTCATCCGCAATCGGGCCGGCAGCGTCCGGTAGTCGGTCGCCGAGACCAGGTGGGTGAACCGGTAATAGACGTTGTTCATGCTCATTATCGCCGCGGCGGCCTTGGCGGCTGTCAGCGCCTCGGGCGCCAGCACTGGCGCGAATTCGGCAATGATCGCCTCGGTCAACATCGAATTTCGCGAAGCGATCGCCGAGGCGACGAAGACGCCGGCGCGCTGTTGCTGGCTCAGTCCCGGTTCGACGGCGAGCGAGGAAAGATTGAGCTTGAGATCCTTGGCGTATTCGGGGAGGCGTGCTTTGAGCGATTCGAGGGACATCGGATACTCCTAATGCGACGGGACGGGGCCATGCCGGCCGTTTCGGACCGGCATGATTTGCGGCACGGTCGCTTACGCGGCCTGCAATACCTCGTCGCCCTTCTGCCAGTTGCAGGGGCACAGCTCGTCGGTTTGCAACGCGTCGAGCACGCGCAAGACCTCTTGCGGATTGCGTCCGACATTGAGGTCGTTGACCGAGACGAAGCGGATCGCTCCTTGAGGATCGACCACGAACGTCGCGCGCAGCGCCACGCCCTCGTCGCGATCGAGGACGCCAAGCGCCTGCGATAGCTCGCGCTTGATGTCGGCCAACATCGCGAACGGCAGATCCTTGAGGTCGGGATGGCTTTGCCGCCAGGCGAGATGGACGAACTCGCTGTCGGTGCTGACGCCATAGATCACCGCGTCGCGGTCGGCGAAATCGCCCGCAAGCCTGCCGAAGGCGGCAATCTCGGTCGGGCAAACGAAGGTGAAGTCCTTCGGCCAGAAGAAGACGATCTTCCATTTCCCCGCCGCGTCGGCGTCGGTCACCTCGCTGAATGCCTGTTTGGGATCGGAAGAAACGACGGCCTTCAACGCGAAGGCCGGGAACTTGTCGCCGATGGTGAGCATGTCGTGCTTGGCTCCGTGGTTGGAATTGGCGCGGTACGCCGGAGAATTTGGGCTTGCGCTTGAAATTCATCCAATGAATTAATATATTAAAACTAATCGAATTTATGGATTATGCGTCACCCCACCCTGCAGCAGCTCCGCCACTTCGTGGCGCTCGCCCGTTTCGGCCATTTCGGCCGCGCGGCGCGCGCCGTGCACGTCACGCAGTCGACGCTGTCGGCAAGCCTGAAGCAGCTCGAGGCGAGGCTCGGCGCGGCGCTCGTCGACCGCACCAAGCGGCGCGTGGTGTTGACGCCGCTCGGCGAATCGACGGCGCGGCGCGCCCGCGAAGTGCTGGACGCGGTTACGGAATTGGCCCAGGCGGCGCGGCGCGAAAGCGAGCCGCTCGCAGGCACCCTGCGCCTCGGCGTCATCCCGACCATCGGTCCCTATCTGCTGCCGCGCGCGCTGCCGCCGCTGCGCCGGGCCTATCCGCGGCTCAAAATCTATCTCACCGAAGACCTGACCGATCGCCTGCTGGCGATGTTGCGCGAGGGCGAAATCGACGCGGCGCTCATCGCCTTGCCCTGGGAGTGCGGCGCGGTGGACCACGCACCGCTGTTCGACGACGCGTTCCTCCTCGCCTGCCGGCGCGACCATGCGCTCGCCCGCGCGACGACGATCGATCCGGCGCGGCTCGGCGGCGAAGGCCTCTTGCTGTTGCAAGACGGGCATTGCCTTCGCGACCACGCCTTGTCCGCCTGCAAGTTGGGCGCGCGGTCGCATGCCGCGGCGTTTGAAGGAACCAGCCTGCATACGTTGGTGCAGATGGTCGACAACGGTCTCGGCGTCACGCTGCTGCCCGAGATGGCGGTCGATGCCGGGATCGCGCGGGGGACGCGATTGATCACCAGACCTCTCGCCGGCGCCGCGCCCAAACGGCACATCGCCCTTGTTTGGCGGCGTGGCTCGGGCCGGGGCGGAGAGTTCGCGCTGCTGGCCCGCGAGCTGAGCAAGACCGCCAGCAAGCGGCGACCGCATGCAAGCGCTTGAGCCGCCGCTCGTCCGCCGGCGACGGTTCGGCGCAACGGTCATTGCCGGCTGGTAGTCGATGCCCGGCGCCAAAGTGAGCGCGTCGCGCCTCGTCGAATTGGATCGGCCGGGACCGGCCAAGGCGGCGATCCGGCGCTATTTCCGGCAAATGGTAGATTTTTCGGCCGGCGACGAACGACGGCTCGGGTTCCTGCTAACCAACTCGGCGATCGCAATGGCGCCCCGCGACGTCACGATCGAGGCACGCTTGCAGCGGTCCTTCGCCGCCGTCGAGGCGGTGTTTTTTCGCGCTATCCGCGGCAGCCTGGCGCGAGGCGAGATCGATAGGCGCAAAAACGCGCGGGCGATGGCGCGTTTTCTGGTCGGTGTGCCGCAAGGCATTCGCGTACTGACGCGGGCGCGAGCCGACCGGTGGGGTCTTCACGATATTGTCAACATGACATTGGCGGCGCTCGGTTGAGCGCTGCTTGCACCATGGAACGACCGTTCCATATATTGGCCGCCGGTCGAAAACATGGCCGGTCCGCGTCAGTGCGCCGAAGGTTCGCCAAGGAGGCCAATCATGCCCGCGATCGATAATCTTATTCCGCGCCAGCCGGTGCCCAAGCTCGAGGTCAAGACCATCGGCGGCGGATCGTGGCGGCTCGCCGACGCCAAGCCCAGGAATTTCACGCTGATCGTCTTTTTCCGCGGCCTGCACTGTCCGATTTGCGGGCGCTATCTCGCCGACCTCGAGAGCAAGCTCGATCAGTTCGCCGAACGCGGGGTCGATGTGATCGCGATTTCCAGCGACAGCGAAGAGCGCTCGCAGGTCGCCTACAAGCGCTGGAACCTGGCGAAGCTCAAGATGGGCTACGGGCTCGATCTCGACACGGCGCGCCGGTGGGGGCTCTACATCTCGACCAGCCGCGGCAAGACGTCGATCGGCGTCGACGAGCCGGCGCTGTTCAGCGAGCCGGGGCTCTACCTTGTTCGTCCCGACGGCACG
>DATFES010000517.1:0-3747 GCA_035250945.1 Alphaproteobacteria bacterium
CCGCTATGACGACATCATCAAGGCGTGGCGCGACGCCGACTCGGTCGCCGGCAAGCCGTATGGCATCCCTTACGACGGCGAGGTCACGGTCCAGGTCTACCGCAAGGACATTTACGCGGCGAAGGGGTTGAAGCCTGCCGAAACGTTCGATCAATTCGTCGCCAATGCCAAGGCGGCCCACGATCCCAACAGCCGTGTTTGGGGCGCCGCCGTCCGCGGGTTCGCTGGCGCCGGCCAGAACATGTACATATACCCGTCGATTTTCCGTGCGTTTGGCGGGACATGGTTCGAAGGCGGCAAGAT
The DNA here is from genome assembly GCA_035250945.1 of Alphaproteobacteria bacterium. Classification (GTDB taxonomy): domain Bacteria; phylum Pseudomonadota; class Alphaproteobacteria; order CACIAM-22H2; family CACIAM-22H2; genus DATFES01. The sequence continues at coordinate 304 of DATFES010000517.1, forward strand.
CAAGGTCAATGGCTCGCAGGCGATCCAGGCGCTCGACTGGTACGTGAGCTTGCTGTCGAACTACGCGCCGGCCGCGGTGCGTAACTGGAACTGGCCGGACATCGCCGACGCCTTCGCGCAAGGGACATTGGCGGTTTATGTCGATGCGCACTCCTCGGCGGCGGTGTTGAACAATCCGGAAAAGTCGAAAGTCATCGGCAAGATCGGATTCGCCCGTTGGCCCAAGGGGCCGACCGGAAAGCGGGTGACGTCGATCTGGAATTGGGGCTTTCCGATCAATGCTGCGCTCTCCGACAAGGCCAAACGCGCCACGTGGCTGTTCATCACCTGGGCCGCCTCGTCCGAGACCCAGGCGCGGACGTCGTGGAAGTTCGCGGGACCCGCAAAGCGTTCGGGCGTCAATCGCGTCTCGCTGTGGCGGGCGAACGACTTCGTGCAGCTCATGCGGGCGAGCGGCGACAATTTCGTCGACGCGGCGCTGCAGTCGCTCGAGCAGGACACCGACGTCGACTGGCGGCCGCGCGTGCCGCAGTGGCCGGCGATCGGCGACACAATGGCGACGGCGATACAAGCGTCGCTGGTCGGCCAGAAAAAATCGAAGGAGGCGCTCGACGAGGCGCAAGCGCGTATCGAGCAGATCATGAAGGGGTAATCTCGGTCGTCTCGCGGATGAAGCGTTGATCGGCTCGCTTCACGGCGGCCGCCGGGGCCGATCGTCCTTGGCGCGGCGGGAACGGCGATTTGCCTTGGCGCTGTTCCTGCCCGCCTTTCTCGTCCTTGTCCTCACCACGACGGCGCCGCTCGTCTACCTCGTGTGGAGCAGCTTATGGCGGATCGACTTGACGATGCCGTGGCGGTCGGGATTCGCCGGCTTCGAAAACTACGCGAAAATGGCCGGCGACCCGCGGTTCTGGGATTCGCTTGCGCTGACGGCGATCTACACCGGCGTCACCGTCGTACTCCAGGTCCTGATCGGCCTCGCGCTCGCCCTGCTGGTGATGCAGATTCCGCGTGGGCAGGCGGCGCTGCGCGTCGCCGCCATCCTGCCGATCGTGCTGGCGCCGGTCGTCGTCGGGCTGTTCTGGCGTACCCTCGTGCTGGCGCCTGATTTTGGAATTCTCGACCTCGTGACGCGATGGCTCGGCCTCGGCAGCCACAATTGGCTGGGCGACCCGCGATTGGCGCTGGTCTCGGTGATCGCCATTCATACATGGCAGTGGACCCCGTTCGCTTTTCTGGTGATCCTCGCCAGCCTCGCCGCGCTGCCCCCCGATGTCTTCGAGGCCGCGCGAATCGATCGAGCCGATGCGTGGCGCCGCTTCCAGTATATCACGCTGCCGATGATCCGCCCGGCGATCGTCATCGTCGTCATCATGCGCATGATGATCGCGCTTTCGGCGTTTGCGGCGATTTTCGCGGCGACCGGAGGCGGGCCGGGGACCGCGACCGAAATCCTCAATCTCTATGCCTACCGGACTTCCTTTACCGAGCTCAACCTCGGCTATGGCGCCGCGCTTGCGGTGGTTCTGCTGACGATCACGTTTGCGGTGTCGCTCTTGATGTTCCGCTTGCGGAGGGCGCGATGAACCGCAAGGCGGCGCGAACGGTCGTCATGGTGGCGGTGGCGGCGGCGCTTCTGGCGGTGTGGGTCTTTCCCATCCTGTGGGGCCTCTTGACTTCGCTCAAGACCGAGCGCGACGTTCTGGCGTATCCGCCCCAGGTAATCTTCGCGCCGACATTCGCCAATTACCGCGACGTGCTGTTTGGCTCGGCGAGCATCCTGCCCAATCTGATCTCGAGCTTCATCATTTCGAGCGTGACGACGGCGTTGACGATGCTGTTGGCCGTTCCCGCCGCATATGCGCTGGCGCGTCTCGATTTGCCCGGCAAATCGGCGTCGGGATTTTACGTGCTCGCCACGCAGATGCTGCCGCCGGTCGGATTGATAATCCCGTATTTCATCGTCCTGCAGCGCGTCGGTTGGCTCGATACATATCAGGGAATGATCGCAATCTATCTCACGTTTTCGCTGCCGTTCGCGATCTGGCTCATGGTGTCGTATCTCGAGGATGTGCCGCGCGAAATGGAGGAGGCGGCGTTGCTCGATCGGGCCGGACGGCTGCGAACGCTGCTTTACGTAATATTGCCGCAGGTTCGCGGCGGCATCGCGGTGACGATGATCTTCGTCTTCCTCAACGCGTGGAACGAGTTCTTGTTCGCCGTCGTGCTCGGCGGCAATACGGTACGGCCGGTCACGGTCGCCATGTTCAATTTCATATCGGTCGAACAGACCTTGTGGGCGAAACTCGCCGCAGCGGCGATGATCGCCATGGCGCCGGTGATCCTGCTGGGAATCGCCGCGCAGCGGCACATCGTCAAGGGGCTCACCGTCGGCGCGGTCAAGGGAGGCGGCCGCCGATGAGCGCCGCAGGGCATGTACGGCTCGAGGGGATCGTCAAGCGGCATGGAAGCTTCACCGCCCTCCATGGCGTCGATCTTGACATCGCCTCGGGGGAATTCTTCGCGCTGCTCGGACCCTCGGGCTCGGGCAAAACGACGACGCTGCGCATTCTCGCTGGCCTCGAATCACCGAACGAAGGACGCGTGTTCCTCGACGGCATCGACGTCACCGATGCCGAGCCGGGCGCCCGCGATGTCGCGATGGTGTTCCAGAGCTACGCGCTTTATCCGCACATGAGCGTGTTCGAGAATATCGCCTTTCCGCTGCGGATGGTCGGCACGGAACGATCGCAGATCGTTCATTTGGTCGGCGAGGCGGCCGCCAAGGTCCGCATCGATCATCTTCTCGAGCGTCGGCCCGGCCAACTCTCAGGCGGACAACAACAGCGCTGTGCGCTGGCGCGGGCCATCGTGCGCAAGCCTCGCCTGTTCCTGCTCGACGAGCCGCTGTCCAATCTCGACGCCAAGCTCAGGCTCGAAACGCGCGTCGAGCTCAGGAAACTACAGCGCTCGCTCGACGTCACGTCGGTATACGTCACCCACGACCAGGAAGAGGCAATGACGATCGCCGACCGCATGGCGATCTTCATGGAAGGCCGCATCGCGCAGATGGGCTCGCCGGCGGCGATATTCGCACGGCCCGCGTCGATCGATGTCGCCGCCTTCCTCGGCAGCCCGCCAATGAATCTTCTCCCGGCACGTGTCGCCGACGGCCGGGTGACCGTCGCCGGTTACGGCGTGGACCTCGGCCATGGTCGCGGGCCATCGCGCGAGGTGATGCTGGGGCTCCGGCCAGGCGCCTTGCGCCTTGCCGACGAGGGCGTCCCGTCGCGCGTATACCTTGTCGAGAACCTCGGCGACAGCACGATCGTCAACCTGCAGCTCGACGAAGCGCTGCTGAAATTGCGTTGCGACAAACACCCGGGCGTGCGCGAAGGAGAGGAGGTCCGCTTCACGTTCGACCCGGGCGATGCGCACCTGTTC
>DATFES010000518.1:0-2117 GCA_035250945.1 Alphaproteobacteria bacterium
GAACGCCTGCTTCTCGCGGGCCCTCCCACGCCGATACGTCCGGCGACGACGATAATCTTTCGTTGCACCCCGGGACCGCGTCTCGGGTCACAGCGACCCGACAATCGGCCCCAGCAAGGCGCGCGCAATATATGAACCGGAAAGGAAAAGCGTCAAGCAAAAGCGACGCCGCGCCCGAGCCCTCGGCAGGGTCGAATGCGGCGCTCGATGCTTGGGCAGATACCCTAATCTTATTAAATGTTTAGGATGCGTCTCGTGGACCAGTCGGCGGCCCGGATTCCATTGCTCGGCGGACCCTCCGGCCGGTGCGCTGCCGACTCGCCGCCCGCCCGACCGACTTGCGGTACCTAAACCGGCAAAATTTGCCCCTGCCGCCATGCGGCGACAGGGGCTGGACGATGCAAGTTACGCCAAGAAGCTCAGGCGCTGCGCGCGCGTCGACGCCCGCCGGCGATCGCGCGTGGCCGTTCCTTCGGGGCCGGCGCCTCGACCGCTTCTTCGTCCTCGGTGCTTTCCTCGCTCCGTCGCGCCAGCAGCTCGCGATCGCGTTCCGCGGCGATCGCCCGCAGGCGGTTCATCACCGATCCGGTGCCCGCCGGAATCAGGCGACCGACGATCACGTTCTCCTTGAGGCCAAGCAGATCGTCTACCTTGCCATTGACGGCCGCCTCGGTGAGGACGCGCGTCGTCTCCTGGAACGAGGCCGCCGAGATGAACGAGCGCGTCTGCAGCGACGCCTTGGTGATGCCCTGCAGAACCGGCTTCGCCGTCGCCGGATTGAGACCCTCGGCCAGCGCCTTGGCGTTCACCGCCTCGAATTCGGCGCGGTCGATCTGCTCGCCCACGAGGTAAGTCGTCTCGCCGGCGTCATCGATCTCGACCTTTTGCAGCATCTGGCGGACGATTACCTCGATGTGCTTGTCGTTGATCTTGACGCCCTGCAGGCGATAGACGTCCTGGATCTCGTTGACAAGATAAGTCGCCAGCGCCTCGACGCCGAGCACGCGCAGAATGTCATGCGGCACGGGATTGCCGTCCATCAACAGGTCGCCGCGCTGCACATAGTCGCCTTCCTGGACGCTGATGTGCTTGCCCTTGGGAATCAGATACTCGATCGCCTGGGCATTGTCGTCCTCGGGACGCACGACGATGCGGCGCTTCGTCTTGTAGTCCTTGCCGAACTCGACGCGGCCGTCGGCTTCGCTGATGATCGCGAAATCCTTCGGCCGGCGCGCCTCGAACAGCTCCGCCACGCGCGGCAGACCGCCGGTGATGTCGCGCGTCTTGGACGATTCGCGCGGAATGCGCGCCAGCACGTCGCCCGCCCGGACCTCGGCGCCGTTCTCGATCGACAAGATGGCGTCGACCGACATGAAATAGCGCGCCTCGAGGCCGTTGGGCAGCTTGACGACGTTGCTCTTGGCGTCGCGCAAGGTGATCCGCGGGCGCAAGTCGGCGCCTTTCGGCTGCTGCCGCCAATCGACCACCACCTTGTTCGAGATGCCGGTGGCTTCGTCGAGGATTTCGCGCATCGAGATGCCTTCGATCAGATCGACGTAGTGGGCCACGCCCTCGGTCTCGGTGATGATCGGCAGCGTATACGGATCCCACTCGGCCAGGCGCTGGCCTTTTTTCACCTCGGCGCCCTCGTCGGCGAGCAGTTTGGCGCCGTAGGGTACGCGGTGGCGGGCGCGCTCGCGATTGGACTCGTCGACCAGGACAAGTTCGCAATTACGGCCCATGACCACCGGGATCTTCTGGCTGTTGATGACGACGTTGCGGTTCTTGATCGTCACCTTGGCGTCGTATGCCGCCTCGATCGACGATTGTTCGGCGCCGCGTTGCACCGCGCCGCCGATGTGGAAAGTGCGCATTGTGAGCTGCGTGCCCGGCTCGCCGATCGACTGCGCAGCGATGATGCCGACCGCCTCGCCGACATTGACCACCGTTCCGCGCGCGAGATCGCGGCCATAGCACGCCCCGCATACGCCGCTCTTGCTTTGGCAGGTCAGCACCGAGCGAATCTTGACATGCTCCAGTCCGGCCCGTTCGATCTGTTCGACCTCGCTCTCCTCGATGAGGCGTCCGGCCGGAATGATGACGTTGCCCGATAGCGG
>DATFES010000519.1:0-2080 GCA_035250945.1 Alphaproteobacteria bacterium
TTCCTGAAGGGTACAACAGTTAGTGATGAATTGACCCTGGCACACAAAGTATGGAAGATGCACGCTGAGATTTTGCCAAGCCGCTCCGATCCGTCCGGAGTCGTTCTTCGCCTAAGGGATATAAGTCGTTGTCAGACACCATAGAACCCATTGAAATAAAACATCGAACTCCGAAAATCATCGCCATCGCCAATCAAAAAGGCGGGGTCGGCAAAACGACGACGGCGATCAATTTGGCGACCGGGCTGGCGGCAGTCGGCAAGCGCGTGCTGGCCGTCGACCTCGACCCGCAAGGCAACGCCTCGACCGGGCTTGGAATAACGCGCGAGCAGCGGGCAATCGGCACCTACGATGTGTTGCTCGGCACCGAGACCCTGATCGGCGCGGCGCGGCCGGCGATAATACCCGGCTTGTTTGTCGTGCCGGCGACCGTCGACTTGTCCGGCGCCGAGATCGAGCTGGTCGATCTCGACCGACGCGAGTACCGCCTGACCGACGCGCTTGCCGGCCTGACGCTCGATTTCGACTACATCCTGATCGACTGCCCGCCGGCGCTCGGTCTGTTAACCTTAAATGCGCTGGTCGCCGCCGATTCGATCCTGGTTCCGCTGCAATGCGAATTCTTCGCCCTCGAAGGGCTGTCGCACCTCGTGCGCACCGTCGAGCGCATTCGCGACCGTTTCAATCCAAAGTTGCAGATCCAAGGCGTCGTGCTGACCATGTACGACCGCCGCAACAATCTCTCCGATCTCGTCGCGTCCGACGTCCGCGCGTTTTTCGGCGAGCGCGTCTACGAGACCGTGATCCCGCGCAACGTCCGCGTCTCGGAGGCGCCCAGCCACGGCAAGCCGGTGCTGCTTTACGACGTGCGCTCCGCCGGCGCGCAAGCCTACATCCTGCTCGCCCGCGAAGTCCTGCGGCGCGAGGAACCCACCGTCGCGCCGCTTCCTGTCGAGGCGTCGGATCCTGGCGCGACGCAAAGCGAGGTGTCCGCATGAGCCCCGAAGAACACAAACGCAAACAACTCGGCCGCGGCCTCTCCGCGCTGCTGGGTGACAGCGCTGGAGAAGGCGCGACGCCGGTGCCGCTCGCCGGCCGTGGCGGCGTGCGGCCGATCGCGGTGTCGCAGATACGACCATCGCGTTTCCAACCACGGCGGCATTTCGCCGCCGAGGAGATCGCCGAGCTCGCAGCATCGATCCGCACGCAGGGCGTGTTGCAGCCGATCCTGGTGCGCCGCGATCCGCAAACGTCCGGCGGTTTTGAGCTCATCGCCGGCGAGCGGCGCTGGCGCGCCGCCCAATCGGCGCAGCTCCACGAGATACCGGCGCTGGTGCGCGAGCTATCCGATCAGGAAGCCCTCGAGGTGGCGTTGGTCGAAAACCTGCAGCGCGAGGACTTAAGGCCACTCGAGGAAGCGGAAGCCTATCGCCGATTGATGGACGATTTCGGCCATACCCAAGAAGACATCGCCGCGGCGCTCGGCAAGAGCCGGCCGGCGATCGCCAACATGGTGCGCCTGCTCGAGCTTCCCGAGGAAGTCAAAACGCTCATCGATTCGGGCGAGCTCAGCGCCGGCCACGCGCGCGTGCTGGTGACGGCCGCCGACCCGCTGACGCTTGCGCGGCGGATCATCGACGACAAGCTCACCGTTCGCCAGGCCGAGGCGCTGGCGCAGGGAATGCGCGCCAAACCGGGCAAACGCGATGGCGCGCGCGGCGATTCGCAACGCGACGCCGACACCGTGGCGCTCGAGCGCCGGCTTTCGGCCGAACTCGGACTCAGCGTCTCGATCGAGCATAAACGCGGCGCCAAGGGCGGAAGCCTCGTCATCCGCTACCAGACGCTCGACCAACTCGACGACCTGCTGGCGCGCCTTTCGCGCCGCGCTTGACGACGCTCCCCGTCATCACGGCGCTCTATGCCGGGGTGCTGGCGTTGCTCGGCATCGCGCTCGCCGTCAACACCGCGCGCACACGCGGCCGGTTCGGAGTGGGCCTTGGCGACGGCGGCAAGCCCGAGCTGCTGCAGGCGATCCGCATGCACGGAAATTTCATCGAGAATGCGCCGCTGGCGCTGG
>DATFES010000527.1:0-17229 GCA_035250945.1 Alphaproteobacteria bacterium
AGGCCGTATGCCGGTGACCGATTCGCTCGTTCACGCCTGGTACGAGACGCCGAACATCCACCTCTGCACGATTCTCGACTTCGTCGAGCTATGCCGCGTTCTCGATATCGCGATCGAGGAAGGAATGGTGCTCGACGCCAAAGGCCGGCCGCGCGCGCTGCGCGCCCCGGGTTTTCTCGCCAACCTGCTTGGCGAACAAGGGCTGTTCGTCTTGAAGCGGGCGGACGCCGAACGCGCCGGTAGACGGGTCTGAGCCGGCCGGACTATGGGCCCTGGTAGTTCGCCGCCTGCGGCACGGGCAGCGCCCGCAGGCGCTTTTTTGGCGCCGCGCGCACCAATGTCGGCGCGTAAAGTTGCTTGGACGCCTCGACGATGACCACGCCGGCGAAACGCGGAAATAGGCGCGCCCCGATGCGCTCCCACGCTCCGGCCGAGGTCAGCAACACGCGCGAGGCGAAGGGCGGCATAAACAACGCGGAGCGGGTGGCGAGCGGTGTGAACAGATTGTCGCGCAACAGGCGCGATAACTGGTTGGCCGTATAGGGATGGCCGTGGCCGAAGGGAGTGCGGTCGAGCCGCGCCCACAGCCCGCGGCGGTTCGGAGCGACAATCAGCAGCCGCCCATTGCCGGCCATCACCCGCCAAATCTCGCGCAGGAAGGGACGCAGCTGCTCGGCATGCTCCAGCGCGTGCGCCAATATCACCCGATCGATCGACATGTCGGCGAGCGGTAGATCGGATTCCTCGACGAGGCTGGTCGCATTGGGGCCTTCGGGCGGCCAATGCAGCACCCCTTGGGGCGCCGGCATGAAGGCGAGAACGCGCTCCGCCTCGCCGATATACGAGCGCAGATAAGGCGTCGCGTAGCCGAGCCCGAGCACGCGCTGGGCGCTGAGATCGGGCCAGATTTCGCGAACATGGCGGCGAATCGTGCGCCGCGTCGCGTGCCCCAGCGCCGAAGCGTAGAAGTCGCGTAGATCGATGACGTCGGCCAACATCGCAATCGGGTCCCGCAGCGAACGCTAAATGCTTGATCGAAGAAATAGTTTAACACAACCGGGTCCGCCGCTAGGGCGGCGCGACAGACTCGGCTAAAGTGCCGCGGCGCGCCCGATCGCCGCGCCAATGTACGGGAGAACCCGGTCACGTGGAGCTGATCAACCAGATCATTCTCGTCGGCGCGCTGCTGATCGCGCTCAGCATCCTCGCCGGGATGTTTTCCTCGCGCATCGGCGCGCCGTTGCTGCTGGTCTTCCTCGGCCTCGGAATGCTGGCCGGTGAGGACGGGCCGGGCGGGATCGAGTTCAACGATTTCAGCCTCACCTTCCTCGTCGGCAGCGTGGCGCTGGCCATAATCCTGTTCGACGGCGGGCTGCGCACGCCGCGCGCCGTCTTCCGCATCGCCATGTGGCCGGCGCTTGGCCTGGCCACGGTCGGCGTCGTCGTCACCGCCGTGATCGCCGGCGCGACGGCGGTCCTGGCGCTCGGTCTCAGTCCGCTCGAGGGGTTGCTGGTCGGCGCCACCGTCGGGTCCACCGACGCCGCGGCGGTGTTTCTTCTTCTGCACACCCGCGGGACGGAAATCCGCAAACGGGTGAGCGCCACGCTCGAGGTCGAATCGGGCGCCAACGACCCGATGGCGGTGTTCCTCACGATACTCTGCGTCGAATTGATCGCGCACCCGAAGAGCGAAGTGTCATGGGAGGTGATCGTCTTTTTCGTCCAGCAAATGGGCGGCGGCGCGATCATCGGCGCCGCGGGCGGATTCTTCCTGCTGTGGCTCATCAACCGTGTCCTGATCACCGCGAGTCTTTATCCGATTCTCGCCGCCGCGGTGGCGCTCAGCATCTACTCCGGCGCCCAACTCGTCGAAGCAAGCGGCTTCCTCGCCGTCTATCTCGCGGGTCTCGTGCTCGGCAATCACCGCCATCGCGCGCAACAGGTCATCAGCCGGTTTCATGACGGCCTGGCCTGGCTGTCGCAGATCGTCATGTTCCTGATGCTCGGCCTGCTGGTGACGCCGACGAGCCTTGGGGCCGATCTTTGGGGAGCGCTGGCCGTCGCCGCGGCGCTCATCTTCGTCGCCCGGCCGGTGGCGGTGTGGCTGTCCCTCTTCCCATTCAAGTTCAGCTGGCAGGAGCGCGCCTTCATCGCCTGGGTCGGATTGCGCGGCGCGGTGCCGATCTTCCTCGCCTCGATTCCGCTGATCTCGGGACTTCCAAACGCTTTGCTTTATTTCAAGGTGGCCTTCGTCGTCGTCCTCGCTTCGCTGCTCATCCAGGGATGGACGGTGACGCGCGCGGCGCGTTTTCTCGGGCTCGAGCTGCCGCCGCCGCCCGAACCGATCGAACGGCGCGAGATCGAGTTGTCGCCGACATCGGATCGCGAGGCGGCGAGCTGGCGCGTCGCGCTGGGCAGTCCGGCGCTGAGGCATCTCTACCCGAACCTGCCGCTGCCCAAGCGCACACGCATCATCGCGGTGATCCGCGACGGCACGGTGATGAACCGTCAAACCCTCGAAAAGCTCGAACCCGACGACTACGTGATCGCGCTGGCGCCGCCGGAGCACGTCATCACGCTCGACACGCTGTTCTCGACCGAGCAGACGCCGCGCCACGACGGCGCGCCCGATCTCGGCGAATTCGTCTTCACCTCCGAGGTGCGGCTGGGCGCGCTCTGCGCCATGTACGGCGTGCCGTTCGAGCCCCTCGACCGCGACAAGACGCTCGGCGATTTCATGAGCCAGCGCCTCGAAGGCGCCATCGCCGTCGGCGAGCGAGTCAAGATTGGCGACATAGAGTTGATCGTCCGCGAGACCAGTCGCGACAAGATCGTCAAGGTTGGACTCGAGATCGAGCCCGTTACCGAACGCACTCCGATCATGCGGCTCTGGCGCCGTTTGCGCAGCTACATGCCCGAGCGCAATTGAAGGACCGGCGATTGCGGGCACGCGACGAGCGCGCGGATCGGCTCTTCCATCCGCCGGGCTAACGCGGTAAACCACCGGCATGACGCTGCAGATCCAACCGGTGCCCTGCCTGTCCGACAATTACGCCTGGCTCCTCAGCGAGCCTTCGAGCGGGGCGGTGGCGATCGTCGATCCGTCGGAGGCGCGTCCGGTTGTCGCGCGCCTCGACGCGCTCGGTTGGCGGCTGAGCCATATCCTCAACACGCATCACCATCCCGACCATGTCGGCGGCAATCTCGAGCTTAAGACGCGCTACGGCGCGACCGTCGTCGGTCCGCGCGCCGACCGCGCGCGCATTCCGGGAATCGATGTCGACGTCGCGGAAGGGGAAACCTATGCGCTCGGCGAGGCCAAGGCGCGGATATTCGATATCCCCGGGCACACGCGCGGGCATATCGCCTTCTGGTTCGCCGATTCGAAGGCCCTTTTCTGCGGCGACACGTTGTTCTTGATGGGCTGCGGCCGCCTGTTCGAGGGCACGCCCGCCCAGATGTGGAATTCGCTGTCGAAGTTCCGGCGCCTGCCCGACGACACGCGCATCTATTGCGGGCACGAGTACACGCAATCGAATGCGCGCTTCGCGCTTACCGTCGATCCGACCAATGCGACGCTGCGCGCCCGCGCCGACGAGGTGGCGCGACTGAGGGACGCCGGCGCGCCGACGGTTCCAGGTACGCTCGGCGAGGAATGGGCGACGAATCCCTTCCTGCGCGCCGACCGGCCGGAGCTCGCCGCCGCGGTCGGCCGTCCGGCCAACGATCCGGTCGCCGTGTTCGCCGAAATCCGCGCGCGCAAGGACCGATTCTAGAAATTTCGTCCAAGGAACGTCCGACGCATGAAGCTCTATTTTTCGGCCGCGTCGCCTTACGTCCGCAAGGTGCGCGTAACGGCGATGGAGACCGGACTCGAAGCCAAGATCCAGAACGTGCCGATCACCGTCGGCCCGACCAAGCCCGATCCGGCTTATGGCGAATCAAGTCCGCTTTACAAGGTGCCCGCGTTGGTGACCGACGGCGGCGAGGTCCTCTACGATTCGCCGGTCATTTGCGCTTATCTCGACTCGCTGCACGACGGCGCGAAGCTGATTCCGCCGTCGGGTGGCGCTCGCTGGCAGGCGCTACGTCTCGAGGCGCTCGCCGACGGTATGACCGAGGCGGGGCTGCTGATCCGCTATGAGCTGCTTCTGCGCCCCGAGGAAAAGCGGTCGGCGGAATGGATGACCGGCCAGGCTGCGAAGGTCAACACCGGACTCGATTCGCTCGAGCGCGATATCGAGCAGCTCGCCGGGCCGCTCACTATCGGACAGGTCGCCGTCGCCTGCGCCATCGGTTGGCTCGACTTCCGCAAGCCGGTCGGCGATCCGCTCGACAAACGGCCCAATCTGGCGTCGTGGTACCGCCAGTTCGTCAAGCGGCCGTCGATGGCGGCGACCATGCCGCAGGGATGAGCGGCGGCGCGCACGCGATCGTTACCGCCGAGGACGTTATCGCGCGCCTGGATCTTCGTCCGCACCCCGAAGGCGGGCACTATCGCGAAACGTTCCGCGACACGACGCAAAACGGCGACCGCGGCGCGATCACCGCCATCTACTATCTTCTCGCGGCCGGCGAACGTTCGCACTGGCATCGCATCGACGCGGTCGAGATCTGGCACTACTACGCCGGCGCCTCCATCGAACTCCTGCGCTCGCCGGACGGCAGGTCTGTATCGCCGCATTTGCTGGGCGGCGGCCTGGCGGAGGGCGTTTGTCCGCAGCTCGTCGTTCCCAAGGGATGTTGGCAATCGGCGCGGAGCCTCGGCGCCTGGACGCTCGTCGGCTGCACGGTCTCGCCCGCATTCGAGTTCGCGGGTTTCGAGCTGGCGCCTCGCGGGTGGTCGCCCGGAGCGGCTCATGACGCCGGATGACCACGCAACGCGATCGCGCCGCTCGCTGCATTCTCGTCATCGACGGTTTTTCGCCGACGAACCGCTCCTGCCGGCCGCTCCTATCCCGGGTTCCGCGCCGTGATGACCCAAGAGCTGGAGTTCATAACAACGCCCTGGTCGGTGACGAATGGCGCGATTGCATCGCCGAGCGCGGCCTCGATCGCGCCGCGGCGTTGCTCCGCCAGCCCGCCCGCCTCGCGAAACACCTCGCCCGCGGGACCCAGCGCAAGCTGGAAGGCGATCGAGTCCTCCGTCGTCTTCCCGACGAGAACCGGCGCATCGACACGGGCGAAGATCGGCTCGACGTAGCCCGCGCTCTTCAACATGCCGGTCACGGTCTCCCGATCCGACATGGAGAAAGGCCCCGGCCCGCACGTGCGCCCGTCCGCGCCCGGCGGCGGAAGAAATCCGAGAACGACATCCTTCGCCATCCCGAGCCAGGGATTCGCATCGATCGAACGCCAGACGATCATCATCATGAGGCCGCCCGGCTTCAGCGCGGTGCGCATGTTGCGCAGCCCCCGGACCGGATTCTCGAAGAACATCGTTCCAAACCGCGAGAAGACGAAATCGTTCTCCGGCGCGAAGCCGTACGTTTGTACGTCGCCTTCGATGAAGGTGACGTTGGAGCAGCCGGCCTTGGCGGCGTCCTCGCGCGCAATCTTCAGGAACGCCTCACAGCAGTCGATGCCCGTCACGCTGCCGCGCGGACCCACGCGTCGCCCAAGCTGAATCGCCGTGTCGCCGAAGCCGCAACCGACATCGATCGCCTTGTCGCCAGGTTCGACCGGCAGCGCCGGGAAGATCGCGGCGCTGTGATGGGTCAGGCCATCGACCAATATGTGCTTGAAGCGGATGAATTTCGGGACAAGGATCTCGTTCCAGAAGTCGACAAATTCGCGACTGGGATCGTTCGGGTCGCTGATCTTGGCGACGCTCATGGCAAGTTCCTCCCGTCGATCGGGTTCGTCGAGTAGACGTTTCTCAAAGCGGCGTCCAGCCTAACGCAGCCTGCGTCGCGAGACGAATCCAAAGCCTTTGCATGGGGCGCTGAAAACGATGGTAGCGCCGGGGCGCGCCACTCCGTTCTCCTTGGGCGGAGCTTACGATCGCTTTGGCCGTAGAACATGCGCATCAAGGCGGTGCAAGATCGCGAACCGCTCGCCGGCGATCTCGCGAAGCAGCGCATCGTGCGCAGCGTCGAACGCGGCAACGGCCTCCGCGGCGAGCGCCGCGCCGATTCCGCGGCACGCGCGGATTCGCCCGCGCCAGCTCTCGCGGGTGAACGTAATGGCCTCGTCGTACCAGAACATGGCGACAAGGTCGAAGTCGTTGATCGCCCATTTGGGCATTGGCGGAACCGCGCCGGGCCAATCGCCCGCCGTCCATTGTGGATTGAACCGCAGGACAAGCTCCTCGCTCGCCCGGGCGATCGCATCCTCGCGCGGCAGCCATGAGAAATGCGACGTCACGAGCACGCCCTTTGCCGCAAGCAGCCGCCTCGTTTCGGTAATGGCGCGCGGCGCATCGAAATAGAGCCAGCACTGATTGGCGGTGATGGCGTCGAACGAAGCGGCCGGCAGGCCGGTGTCCTCGGCGGGCGCGCACGCGAATTGGATATCGAGCCGTTCTGCGGCAGCGAGACGCTTGGCGGTCGCAATCTGGTTGGCCGAGACATCCACGCCGGTGACGATCGCGCCTTCGCCGGCGAATTTTCGCGCCAGAACCCCGGTTCCCGTACCGAGATCGAGGATGCGCTGCCCGGCAAGACCGACGCCGAGCGCGCCAAGGCGCCGGTAGAAACTGTCCGGTGGCCCGGGACGGTAGCTTGCGTAGTCGTCCGACGTTCTGCCCCAATCGATTGTCCGTCCAGGGTCGATCGAGTTCAGGCCGTGCATGGCGATCGATTACCGTCGAAACGCCGGCGCCGCGAATGAAAGGGTGCGGACGCGGGCTCAATACATGTGCTGGCCGCCGTTGATCGACAGCGTCGAACCGGTGATGAAGCCGCCGTCGTCAGAGACCAGGAACAGCACGCCGCGGGCGATCTCGGAAGCCTTGCCGAGGCGGCCGACGGGAATGCGCGCGACGATCTTCTCGAGCACGTTCGGCGGCACGGCGCGGACCATCTCGGTGTCGATATAGCCGGGCGCGATGGCGTTCACGGTGATGCCTTTCGCCGCGCCCTCCTGCGCCAGCGCCTTGGTGAAGCCGTGGATACCCGACTTTGCCGCCGCGTAGTTGACCTGCCCATATTGACCGGCCTGGCCGTTGATCGAACCGATATTGACGATCCGGCCGAAATTGCGCTCGCGCATTCCCTCGATCACGCATCGGCTCATGTTGAAGCACGAGGTGAGATTGGTTTGGATCACCGCGTTCCACTGTTCGAACGTCATGCGATGAATGGTGGTGTCGCGCGTGATTCCGGCGTTGTTGACCAGCACCTCGACCGCGCCGAGATCGGCGGCGACCTTCTTCACGCCGTCCTCGCATTGCTTGAAGTCCGAGACGTCCCATTTGAAGGCGGGAATGCTGGTCTCCTTGGTGAAGGCCTTGGCGACCTCGTCGTTGCCGCCGTAATTCGCCGCCACCTTGTAGCCGGCCTGCTTGAGGCCGAGCGAGATTGCCGCGCCGATGCCGCGCGTACCGCCCGTCACGAGTGCGACGCGTCCTGCCATGTCCGTCCTCCCCCGTTTATCTTCGCTCGATCATGAGACGCACGCCGGCGGCCCGCTGCCGCCGGCGCGCCGTTCTCCTCATCGCCGTTCCGCCTGAATAAAGAATCGTTGCGTACGGCCTATACGCGCTCGACGCACATCGCGATTCCCATGCCGCCGCCGATGCACAGCGTCGCCAGGCCTTTCTTGGCGTTGCGCTTCTGCATTTCGTAGAGCAGCGTCACCAGCACCCGCGCCCCCGACGCGCCGATCGGATGGCCGATGGCGATCGCTCCGCCGTTGACGTTGACCTTGCTGACGTCCCAGCCGAGGTCCTTGTTGACGGCGCAAGCCTGCGCGGCGAATGCTTCGTTGGCCTCGATGAGGTCGAGGTCGCCAGCCGACCATCCGGCCTTCTCGAGGGCCATGCGCGACGCCGGGATGGGACCGGAGCCCATCACCGCCGGATCGACGCCTGCGGTCGCCCACGAGACGATGCGCGCCAGCGGCTTGACTCCGCGCTTCTTGGCTTCATCGGCGGACATCAGCACCAGCGCCGCGGCGCCGTCGTTGATTCCCGATGCGTTGCCCGCCGTAACGGTGCCGTTCTTGTCGAAGGCCGGGCGCAGCTTGCCTAGCGCCTCGACGGTCGTGCCGTGCTTGGGATACTCGTCGGCGTCGACGACGACGTCGCCTTTGCGCGTCTTGATCGTCACCGGAATGATCTCGTCCTTGAAGCGCCCCGACTTTTGCGCCGCCTCGGCCTTCTGCTGCGAGGCGGCGGCGAGTTTGTCCTGCTCGTCGCGCGTGATCTGCCAACGCTGGGCTACGTTCTCGGCCGTGTTACCCATGTGGTAGCCGTTGAAAGCGTCCCACAAACCGTCCTTGATCATAGTGTCGACCAATTCGGCGTTGCCCATCTTGGTCCCGGCGCGCAAATGCATGCAATGCGGCGCCTGGGTCATGCTTTCCTGGCCTCCGGCGACGACGATCTGGCTGTCGCCGACCTTGATTGCCTGGAATCCGAGCGCGACCGCGCGCAGACCCGAACCGCAAAGCTGATTGATCCCGTACGCAGTGCGCTCGACTGGGATTCCGGCGCCGATCGCCGCCTGGCGCGCCGGGTTCTGGCCGGCCCCTGCGGCAAGTATTTGCCCCATGATGACTTCGGTTACGTCGCCTGCGGCGACCTTGGCGCGCTTCATCGCCTCGACGATCGCGGCCGAGCCAAGGACATGGGCAGGTACGCTGGCTAAGGCGCCGTTGAAGGCGCCGACGGGGGTCCGGGCGGCTCCGGCGATCACGATATCAGTCATCGCAGTGCTCCTTCGCGCATGAGTAATGGGGTCGACGGAATTCAAGTGTCCAGCGGACGGCGTTTCCCGGATTTTTTCGCGTTTTCGCTCTTTTGGTTATAGGCGACCGGCGCAACGGGTGGCAAGCCAAGCCACCAGGGGCCGCCACATGCTCTCGGCGGCCGCCGATGCGGCGACCATCCCGATATGCCCCAAGGGCGGCGAAAGCGTGGCGGCGTCGCGGATGGTGCGTCCCAGGATCGCCGCCGATGCCGGGGGAACGATGCGGTCGCGTTGCGGCACCAGCACCAAGGTCGGCAAATCGAGCATTGCCGGATCGATCGCTTCACCGGCGACGCGCCAGGCGCCAGCGGCCGTCGTATTTGCGCCGTACCAGCCTTGGATGCACTCGGCGGCGACGCGCGCCGCAAGCGGAACGCCGTCGTTGAGCCAGTCCTCGAGGGCGACGAACTCGCCGGCGCGCGGGCTGGCCGGATCCAGCCGCGCGAAGGCGCAAAACTTCCGTGCCACCTGGAAGGGATCGAGGGCGAAAAACAATGCCTGCAATCCGTCGACCGGCAGTTCGCCCAGTCGATCGACGATCGGCTGCCAGCCGGTCATCGCCCGGGCGAGACCCTGCGCCAAAGAGGGGCGGTCGGCATGGAAGTCCCACGGCGTGGCGAGCAGCACCAGTCCGGCGACGTCGGCGGGGCGGAGCTGGGCCAGAGCTAGCGCCAACAAGCCGCCCATGCAGTACCCGACCACCACCGGCGGTCGGCCGGAGCGGGCGCGAACGCGATCCAGCGCGGCACCGAGGCGCCCGGCGATATAATCGGAGAGATCGAAACCGCGTTCAATCGGTCCCGGCACGTCCCAATCGACAAGAAACGGCCGGAATCCCTCGCCGGCAAGGAATCGCATGAGGCTGCGGCCAGGCGCGAGATCGAGGATGTAGCCGCGATTGATCAGCGACGGGATGACGAGAAGCGGCAGCGCGTCGGACGCAGGCAACCGCGAGGTGCCGTAATCGAGCAGGCGCGTTGTTCCATTGCGCCATATGGCGGAAGGATCGGCGAGCGCGCGCCGGTAAGCGTGATGACGGTATCGCGCAATTCCGGTCTCGAGCGCGTCGAGACGGACGCGCATCTCGCGCCCGACCGCGGCGGCGAACGCATCAGGATCGACGCTTGCGACCTCGCGCGCCAGCGATTCGGCCGCCGCCCTTACCTCGGGGCGCCACGGCACTTGCATCAATCCCGGCGGCTCCTCGCCGTTTCCGGCCACCGCCTTGTTCGAGGGCGGCGAGCCGCTTTTCAAGTACGGCAACGCGGCGGCGGAGCCGAGCCACGTCGTCATCGCGCTCGCCAAATGAAGCGGCAGCGGGCGCGGTCCCTTTCGGTGTCGTGGCGTTTGTGGGCTCGCTTCGTGTCGGTTCGCGTCGCTCATGTCCGTCACCGGCCGCCGTCGCCACGCCATCGGGGCGCAATGGTCGGGAAGCCGAGGCCCACACTTCGGCCCATCCCGCTGGTCCCATCGTCGCCATCACCTGGAACAGGCGGCCAAGCGTTTCGGCAAGTTCCGGGTCCGCGGCCATGGCGCTCACCTGATCTTGCCATAGATCGAGATAGCGCCGAGCGAGCGTTTCGAGATCGGGCGGCTCCGCCATGGGCAGCAACTATACATCGGCCATATCGCAGGTGCCAGATCGCGGCGCCGATCGACGAGCGTCACGATCGTTGCGCCCGCGAGCCTTCGCAGCGGCCGCTAAATCTCGACAAATCAGTCGCGTCTTGAATGCTTGCCAGAGAAGCGATTGCGATGCAACAATGCCCGCAACTTCGGCAACCCGGTCTCCTTTCGCGATGCCATACGGCACGGGAGCGACACTTGGACGAGAGCAAAGCGCCCGCCAACGCTCAGTCAGCGCCGGTTCGAATCAAGAAATACGCCAACCGGCGGCTCTATAATACCGCCACCAGCAGCTACGTCACGCTCGACCATTTGTGCCAAATGGTGAAGGACGGCAAGGAGTTCGTCGTCCATGACGCCAAGACCGGCGAGGACATCACCCGGCAAGTCTTGACGCAGATCATCGTCGAAGAAGAGGGGAAAGGGCAGAATCTTTTGCCAGTGAGCTTCCTGCGGCAGTTGATCTCGTTCTACGGCGACAATCTACAGGCGCTGATTCCAAGCTATCTCGACACGGCGATGTCGAGCTTCGCGCGCAATCAAGAGCAGATGCGCAAGTACCTCGAAGGCACGTTTGGCAACCTGTTTCCCTTCGGCCCGCAACTCGAGGAGATGGGTAAGCAGAACATGGCGTTGTTCGAGAACGCCATGAAGATGTTCACGCCCTACTATGCCGCGGGGCGCGGTCCGGCCGCGGGCGCAACTTCGAATCCAGATCGCGACGCGGCGCCGAGCGAGGCCGAGATCGACGCACTCAAAGCGCAACTTGCGGCGATGCAAAAGCAGCTCGATGAGATGGCAAAGAAAAAATAGCCGTAAGCCGTAGGCCGAAATGCTCCGGGTAGATTACCGAAAGGCAAATTTACCCGCATAAACCTTACGCCTCAGCGCTCCCTTCACCGCACCGGGTTTTCCGGTCCGCGGCCGCGAAACGCGTCGACGAACGCCGCCGCCGACGCGGGCTCGAACTGGTCGAGCTCGAGGCGTCGGGTCCACGCGGTTAGCACGACGCGTTCCCCCAATCCGGCCATCGGAACGACGACGACGCCGTCCCACTGCCCGGAAAAGCGCACCGCCCAGTCCTTCATGGTGTCCAGCGCCGCCGTCTTCGGCTTATCGTAATAGATGACGATGTTGCCGTGCTCGAGCGCATGGACGATCTGAGTGGGCGGCTGCGGCGCGGCGTAAAAGCCCGCCTTAACCCAGTTCGGATCGTGCGGACCCGAGGTGGGAAAGCGCGACGGATAGGCGTAAGTCGCGCCCGGCGAAAGGTGCTCGCGACCGAGACTGGGCTCGGTCGTCATGCGCTCCAGCGCCGGGGCGCCATCGCGCGCCAGTTGGCGGAATTGCTCGCCGCCCGAGACCAGCCACCAAAATCCGCCGGCGATCGCCAGACCCACGATGGCGATCGCCGCGTAACGTAGCGGCGCATTCGCGGCGTTGGCGGGCGCCTGCGCCGACGCCTGGACGGAACGCTTCGGTGCTTTCGATTTCGCCATCGTTCGTCGCCTCTCCGCTTCTCGCCCCCGCCGGTAAGATGGTCCGCCGCCGCCCAAGCGCAAGCGTCGACGCCGACAGACACGTTAACGTGAAGGAGCCGCCAGGGCGGCCAAGATCAGGCGATACGTTCGGGTCCGCCGGCGACGGCGCGCGTCGGCTCGGCGAGCCAGGGCCGCTCGATCGTCGGCACGCCGAAATGATAGCCCTGCAGATAGCGCACGCCGCGCCGCGCCAGATGCATCGCGTCGGCCGCGGTCTCAACGCATTCGGCCACCGTCGCCAGGCCGAATCCGTCGGCCAAGCTGAGCAACGTGCGAATGAATAGCTGATTATCGACGTTCTCCGCCAGGCCGCGCACGAACGACCCGTCGATCTTGACGCAATTGACGGCAAGGGCTTTGAGGTTGCGAAACGAGGTGTAACCGGCGCCGAAATCGTCGAGCGCGACGCCGCAACCGAGATCGCGGACGGCGGCGACGAAACGCGCCGTTTCATCGATGTCCTCGAGCGCGACGGTCTCGGTGATCTCGACGATAAGCCGCTCGGCGACATCCGGGCGGCCCTTGAGACCCGCGTTGAGCGCCCGCAGCCACGAACGATCGGCGGCGGTCAGTCCAGATATGTTGATCGCCAGCTTGACGCGCGGATGACGGCCAAGCTCGTTCAATGCCAAGTCGAGGGCCCGGCGGTCGAGTTGGCGCACCAGGCCCGACTGCTCGACGACCGGCAGAAATGCGCCGGCCGGAACCACGGTTCCGTCCTCGCGAATAAGCCGCAGCAGGCACTCGTAGTGATCGACGGAGTAATCGTGGGCGTCGACGATCGGCTGGAAGGCGAAAACGATACGGTCGGTCTTGAGCGCTTTTTGGACGTCCTCGACAATGGCGAGCGTCAGGCGGTGCAGTTGCCGCTGCTCGTCGGAATCGCGGAATACGACGTAGCAGTTGCGCCCCGCCTGCTTGGCGTCCTTGAGCGCGCTGTCGGCGCGGTTCATCGTTTCGAGCGCGGTGGTCGCCTGGGCGTCGAATCGCGCGGCGCCGATCGACACGGTGACATGGATCGGACCGCTCGGCGTATCGAGCGGCGACTGGCGCACGCTATGGAGAATCTTTTCGGCGGCGACCGCGAGATCGCCGTCCGGACAATGGGCGAGCACGATCCCGAAGCGATCGCCGCCGATCCGTCCGACGACGTCGGAGGCGCGCAGGCAGCGATCGAGCCGCTGGCTTAGACCGACGATCACGGCGTCCGCCGTCTCGTAGCCGAAGGCTTCGTTGATGGTGCTGAGCTTGTCGATGCCGACCGAGAAGTACGCCCCTTCGCTGCGATAGCGCTGGCTGTATGCGATGGCGTGTTCGAGCGCCTCCTTGAGGCGCGAACGGTTGAAGTGGCCGGTCAATTCGTCGAAATTGGCGAGATACTCGAGTTGCGTCTCGCGCTGCTTGCGCTCGGTGACGATCCGGAGGGTGCCGATCATACGCGACGGACGGCCGTCCGGCCCGAGCCGCGCGCGGCCCTTGTCCTGCACCCAGTTCAGACGGCCATGCGGGCCGCGAAGGCGGTACTCGCACTCATACGCGTCGCGCGTCCCCAGATGTTGCGAGAGCGCCCGGAAGCGCCGCGGCAGATCCTCGACATAGACGAATTTGTTGAGCGCATCGCCGCTGCCCGGCTCGTCGCCGGTGCGGCCGAATAACGTCGCGGTTTCGCCGCTCCACGCGATCGCGTCGGCGCGAAGGTCCCAGTCGTAGACGATGTCGCCCGAAGCCTCGAACGCGGCGCGCAACCTGTCGAGTTCGTCGCTGGTATCGGCCATCGGACCCGTCGGTAAGCGCGGCCAAGCCGCCGGTTGCTGGGCACGGCGGGGGCCGCGCGCGCGCAGCCCCCGACGGCTGCGAGCGTACCGCGAGGTTTCTTAATAAACGTTGAAAATTGTCGCGATCAGGCGGCCCGCTTCAGAGCCGAGGAAAGCGCGTCAAAGATTTGATCGATTTGCGTTTTTTGGACGATCAACGGCGGAGACAAGGCGATGATATCGGCCGTTACGCGGATCAACAGGCCACGCTCGAAACAATCGACAAAAATGTCATACGCACGGGCGCCCGGCGCGCCTTGCCGCGCCTCGAGCTCGATTGCCGCCACCAGCCCCAAGTTGCGCAAGTCGATGACATGCGGCCGGCCCTTCAGCGCGTGCACCGCATCCTGCCAGTAGTCGGCAAGCGCGCGAGCGCGCTCGAACAATCCCTCGTCCTGGTAGACCTTGAGCGTGGCGAGGCCGGCGGCGGCGGCGAGCGGATGGCCCGAGTAGGTATAGCCGTGAAACAGTTCGATCGACTGCTCCGGCCCGCTCATGAACGCGTCGTGAATGCTCTTGCGCACGAACACGGCGCCCATCGGCACCGCGCCGTTGGTCAATCCCTTGGCCACCGTCATCAAATCGGGGACGACGCCGAAATGCTCGGCGGCGAACGCCGCGCCAAGGCGTCCGAAGCCGGTGATCACCTCGTCGAAGATGAGCAGAATGCCGTGCTTGTCGCAAATCGCCCGCAGCCGCTCGAGATATCCGCGCGGCGGCACCAGGACGCCGGCCGAGCCGGCGACTGGTTCGACGATGACCGCGGCGATCGTCGAAGCGTCGTGGAGCTGGACCAGGCGTTCGAGTTCGTCGGCCAACTCGGCGCCATGCGTTGGCTGGCCACGCGAATAGGCGTTGCGCGCCAGGTCATGCGTGTCGGGCAGATGATCGACCATCGGCAAGCCCGAGCCGAAGAACTTGCGATTGTTGGCCAGGCCGCCGACGGAAATGCCGCCGAACCCGACCCCGTGATAGCCACGCGCGCGACCGATCAGCCGCTGGCGTTGGCCCTGGCCGCTCACCCGATGATAGGCGAGCGCGATCTTGAGCGCGGTATCCACCGCCTCGGATCCCGAGTTGGTGAAGAAGACATGATCGAGATCGCCCGGCAGCAGGGTCGTCAGGCGGCTGGCCAGTTCGAAAGCGAGCGGATGGCCTATCTGAAAGCCTGGCGCGTAATCCATTCGCGCCGCCTGGTCGCGGATCGCGCTGACGATCGGCTCGCGACCATGGCCGGCATTTACGCACCACAGGCCGGCGGTGCCGTCGAGAATCTCGCGGCCGTCGGCGGAGGTGTAGTGCATGTCTTTGGCCGCCACCAGCAGACGCGGTTTCTTCTTGAATTGCCGGTTCGCGGTGAACGGCATCCACAGCGCCTCAAGATTGTTGGGATCGGCGGTCTTTGGCATCGCGTCGAGCATGAGGGGCGTCCTTCCCTGGAACCAGGCGGAAAGACTAGCACGGCCGCGCCCACATACGTCAGTCGAGACGCCCGGATGCCAGCCATGCGCCCCGCGTCTGGCCGTCGGCGCGTTGGCCTGCTATCTACGCCTCGCAGATTCCACGATTCGCGGACATATCATGCGGGTTTGCATATTCGGCGCGGGCGCCGTCGGTAGCTTCATCGCCGTGAAGCTCGCCAACGCGGGTCTTGCGGTGAGCTGCGTTGCGCGCGGGCCGCATCTCGCGGCGATCCGCGCCAACGGGCTCAAGCTTGAATCCGAAGGAAAGACGACGGTCGTGCGCCTCAACGCGAGCGACGACGCGGCGGCGCTGGGACCGCAGGACTTTGTGCTCCTGACCCTGAAGGCCCACCAGCTTCCCGCCGCGGCCGACGGCATCGCGGCGCTACTCGGTCCGGCGACGACGCTTGTCAGCTGCATGAACGGCGTACCGTGGTGGTATTTCCACAAGCTTGCCGGGCCGTATGAGGACGTTCGGCTGTCCAGCGTCGACCCCGGCGGCGTACTGTGGGAGAAGCTCCCGCCAGGACGCGCCTTGGGCGCGCTCGTCTACCCCGCCTGCATGATGGTCGCCCCGGGGGTGGTTCGACACATCTTCTCCAACCGGTTCGCTGTCGGCGAACCGGACGGCGCCGACAGCGGCCGGGCGCACGCGTTGGCCGAGGGCTTCACGCGCGCAGGGCTCGAATGTCCGGTGCGGCCGCGCATTCGCGACGACATCTGGCTCAAGCTTTGGGGCAACCTGTCGTTCAATCCGATCTCGGTCTTGACCGGCGCCACGCTCGACCAAATGGCGCGCGACGCGGGCACGCAGGGCGTCGCCCGCGCGATGATGGTGGAAGCGCGCGAAGTGGCCGAACGGCTCGGCGTCCGTTTCTCGATCGATGTCGACCGGCGCATCGCCATGGCGGCGCAGGTCGGCGCGCATAAGACGTCGATGCTGCAAGACCTCGAACGCGGTAAATCGCTGGAGCTCGACGCCCTGCTCGGCGCGGTGGTCGAAATGGGCCGGCTGGTCGGCGAGCCCACGCCGATGTGCGAGGCGATCCTCGCGCTCGCCCGCGAGCGCGCCCGCGTCGCCGGCTGCTATCCGGCGGAGGGATCATGACCCGCGCCTCGCCGACCAGTCCCTGCATCGGCGTGTGCCAGCTCGACCCAACGAAAAATCTGTGCGGCGGCTGCGGCCGCACGATCGCCGAGATCGCCGCCTGGCCGGACCTGTCCGACGCCGCAAGGCGCGCCATTCTGATGCGTCTCGAAGCGTCGCGTAAAGTTGAAGATTGACTCACGCCGGGCCGTCGGCGCTAGTCGGCGCGTTGCGCGCGCCGAAACGCCACAGGCCCAATACGCCGAGCACGACGATGATCGCCCCCGAGGCCGCCACCATCGCATGCGCGCCGATGAGCTCGATGATCGCCGGCGCCGCAAGCAGGCAGACGAATATCGATGCGTAGTCGAGCGTGAGATGCAGGCGATAGATCCGCGCGATCGCGTTCGAATTGAAATCGGTCTGCAGGATGGTGAGGAACGGCACCTGGGTCATCGGGCCGCCGAGCCCGGCGAATGCGGTCGCCGCCAGCAGCAGAAGCTCGCTTGGCGCCAACCCCATCGCCGCAAAGCCGGCGCCGACGATGAGCCGCCCGGAGAACATCACCCGTACGCGCCAGACGTCGCTGACCGCCCCCATGCATAGATTGGCGGCGAGATTGCCGATGCCCCAAAACGCGATCGCCACGCCGTAGGCGCCGGCGTCGTCGGGCGCCAGATCCTTGATGATGAGCGCCAAGCCGATGCCGTAGACGACCGTCCACAGCGCGTTGTTGAGCCCCATGGTCAGGAGCGTGAAGCGCATCAGCGGATGCGCGCGCGCCTC
>DATFES010000011.1:0-2782 GCA_035250945.1 Alphaproteobacteria bacterium
GGCCATGGCATTCCGTGGGAGGGCAATTACTCCTCGTGGCTCGACCAGAAGCAAAAGCGCCTCGCTCAAGAGGAGCGGCAGGAGACCTCGCGCCAGCGCACGCTCGAGCGCGAACTCGAATGGATCCGGCAGAGCCCCCGCGCGCGCCAGGCGAAGAGCAAGGCGCGCATCACCGCCTTTGAATCGTTGGTCGCCCACGCGCGCGAGCGGGCCGCCGAATCGGTGCAGATCCAGGTCGCTCCCGGGCCGCGGCTCGGCAACCTTGTGATCGAAGCAGAGCATCTGCGCAAAGGCTATGGCGACCGGCTGCTCATCGAAGATCTCTCGTTCCGCCTGCCGCCCGGCGGGATCGTCGGCGTCATCGGTCCCAACGGCGCCGGCAAGACGACGCTCTTCCGCATGATCGTCGGCCAAGAGACGGCGGACGGAGGCTCGATCAAGATCGGCGACACGGTCAAGATCGGCTACGTCGACCAGTCGCGCGACACCCTCGCCGCCGACAGGAGCGTGTGGGAGGAGATCGCCGGAGGTCAAGATCAGGTCGATCTCGGCGGCCGTATGGTGCCAAGCCGCGCCTATGTCGCCGCGTTCAACTTCAAGGGAGCCGACCAGCAGAAAAAGGTCGGAATCCTCTCCGGCGGCGAGCGTAATCGAGTTCACCTCGCCAAGATGCTGAAATCCGGCGCCAACTTGTTACTGCTCGACGAGCCGACCAACGATCTCGATGTCGATACGCTGCGCGCGCTCGAGGAAGCGTTGCTCGATTTCCCGGGATGCGTCGTGGTGATCAGCCACGACCGCTGGTTTCTCGATCGCATCGCCACCCACATACTCGCCTTCGAAGGCGACAGCCAGGCGGTGTGGTTCGAGGGCAACTATCAGGACTATGAGGCCGATCGAAAGCGCCGCCTCGGGGCCGAGGCCGATCAGCCGCACCGCATCAAGTTCAAGCCTCTGACGCGAGGGTAGCGATGCCCTTAGGTCCGCGTGCGGCCGTGACACGACGATGACCGCTTTCGTCGACCCGCGCGCGAGGCTGCGCTTCTGGGGCCTCGCCGGCGCGACGTTTCTTGCGTTCACCACCGTGACGGCGACGGCGCTGCTCGCCGTCGTGCTGCGGCTCTATGGGCTGGCGGATCATCAGATCGGCGTCGTGCTCGCCGTCTATGGCGCGCCGGTGGTGATGGGAAATCTGCTCGCCGGGCCGGTGATCGCGAGGCTCGGCGTGGCGAGGGTGATTCGCCTTGCACTGGCGATCATGCTGCTGGCGTATCTCAGCTTTCACGTGACAGCGGCAAGTTTTGTCGGCGCCTGCCTTTCGCGGTTTCTGCAAGGAGTCGGGTTCGGCTTGTTCTTGCCGACGGCGATGGTCTACGCCAAGGCGCAACTGACGCCGGCGCGGATGACGTACTACTTCGGTATCTTCTCGGCGATGGTGCCGCTGCCCAACGTGATCGGCCCTGCGCTCGCCGACCTCTATCTGGGCCGCGGCGACCCGGGGCTCTTCTTCGTGGTAACGGCGATCCCGCTGCTTGCCGGCGCACTGCTCGGCGGCGCCGTCGTCGGCGAGGCGCGATCGACGCCGGAAACCGGCGGCGGCCGGTACGCGGATCTGCTCGCGGATCGTCGGCTATGGATGCCGTTTGTCGGCGTGTTCACCGTCGGTTCGGTGTTCGGCTTCGTCTCCAGTTTCATGGCCCTCTTCCTTCTCGGCGAGGGCGTCGCCGTCGTTTATTTCTTCTCGACTTTCACCGTCTGTTTTTTCGGCGGTCGCGTGCTCGCGGTTCCGTTCTTCGAGCGGACGCCGAAATGGGCGGCGGTCATGGTGGCGTTGATCTTGATGTGCGCCGGATTCCTGCTTCTTATCGTGCCCGGCGGCACGACGCCGACCCTCGTGGTGGCAGGCGGGATAGTCTTTGGACTCGGCTACACCGTAGCCTATCCGCAATTGAGCGTGTGGGTGGCTGAATACTTCGCGCCAACGGCCCGCGGCCGACCGATCGGCTTATTCAACGCGTTCTTCAACGCCGGAATCTATTTGACCCCGCTATGGACCGGCGTGTCGATGGCGGCGATCGGCCTGCGCGGGCCGATGCTGATTTTGTGCGCCGCTTCGCTCAGCGTCGCCGCGATGCTCGCCGTCTATGGCCGGCGATTCGCCCTTGCCGGCGCACCCGCCGTCGCCCGGGGCGATGGAGCGCCGCCAGGCGGCTGATTGCGGGCGGCGTCGGGAAACGGGGATCAGTTCGTTTTTGTCTGGGCGATCTTGTCGCGCAGCGCGGCGTTGAGCCCGGCGACCTTCCCGCCTTGGCGCTGAATCAGCGCGGAAAAATCATCGCGCTGCGTGATGCTCATGCTCACGCCTTCGACAACGATGTCGTAGATCTTGAACGAGCTGTCCTTCTTGAAGACGCGCCAATCGACCTTAATCGGCGCGCCGGCGTTGCGGATTACCTCGGTCGTCACCACATGCTCGCCGTCGCTCGCGGCGCGGGTCGTCACGACGCGCAAGCGCTCGCCCGAATACGAGGTGAATCGATGGGCGTAGGTCTGGACGATCAGTTCCTCGAAAAGCTTGAGATATTCGCGCCGCTCCTCCTCGTTCGCCATGCGCCAGTAACGGCCCAACGCGAAGCGGGCGATCGCCGGTACGTCGAAGCCCTCATGAAAGAGGTCGCGAAAGCGCTGATCGCGTTCCTCCGCGGTGACGCCCGGTTTGGTCAAGCCGGTCACGGCGCGTTCGGCGAGCTTCAAAATGAACTCGCCGGCCTGCGAATTGCCA
>DATFES010000191.1:0-4113 GCA_035250945.1 Alphaproteobacteria bacterium
GAAGGCGGCGACGCTCTACGACAGGGGCGAAGAATGCGGCGCCGAAGCGAACGCGGCCAAGTACCTCTGCGCCGAGGCGGCGTTCACCGCCTGCGAGACCGCGGTGCTGACGCTGGGCGGCATGGGATACTCCGCCGAGTATCACGTCGAGCGGTACTTAAGGGAAAGCCTTATCCCGCGGCTGGCGCCGGTCAGCTCGCACATGATTCTGAACTTCATCGCCGAAAAGGTCCTCGGCCTTCCGAGGTCCTACTGATTCGGCTACATTTCTGCTCCCGACAACCGCCGGGCATCGAATTAATAGACCAAAGGTATTTCCATGCTTGCCGGCGCTCCCTCACACTCGAAAGCGTCGCAATTCGTCCAACGGCCGGTCGCCACGCGATGATCGCGGAAGCGCCGATCCGGACGGCCCCAAAGGGAGGGTGCCATGGGAACCAAGTTCGCGATGTCGACCGCCTGCGCGGCCCTTCTGCTCGCCGCCACATCCGCCGCCGAGGCGCAGAATCCCCCTTGCGGACCCCGCGAGGCGGTGGCGACGGCGCTGGAGCAAGGCTTTGGCGAGGAGCGCCTGTCGCACGGCGTGCTCGACAGCGGGGCGCTGCTCGAACTTTGGACGGCGCAAGATGGCTCGACCTGGACGCTGCTCGCCGTGCGGCCCGACGGCATCGCCTGCGTGGTGGCGACCGGGAACTCCTGGACGATGCCGACGCCGCGCGACGTCTACTTCGATGGGCCGCGGCCGCCCAAGCGGCGCAACGCCTGAATCGTAAATCGGGAGGCAAGGAATCATGGTCATGCAATACGACGCCATCGTCGTCGGAACCGGCCAATCCGGTCCCTCGCTCGCCGCGCGCATGGCGGGAAGCGGAATGCGAGTCGCGGTCGTCGAGCGAAACCTCTTCGGCGGGACTTGCGTAAATGTCGGCTGCACGCCAACCAAATCGCTGGTGGCAAGCGCACGGACTGCCTACGTCGCGCGCCGCGCCACCGAGTTCGGGGTGACGGTCGGCGGTTCGATCGGCGTCGACATGAAAAAGGTGAAGGCGCGCAAGGACGCGATCGTCCGCGCCTCGAACCAGGGCGTGACGCGGCGGATGAAGACGACGGCGAATATCACCGCATATGAGGGTCATGCGCGCCTCGAAGGGCCGCAGCGCGTCCGCGTCAATGGCGAGCTGCTCGCGGCCGAGAAGGTCTTTCTCAATGTCGGCGCCCGCGCCTTCGTGCCGGAAATTCCCGGGATCAAGGACGTTCCGTATCTCACCAATTCATCGATGCTCGCGGTCGATTTCTTACCCGAGCATTTGATCGTCATCGGCGGCAGTTATATCGGGCTCGAATTCGCTCAGATCTATCGCCGGTTCGGCGCGCGGGTCACGGTGATCGAGGTCAAGGAGCGGCTGATTCCCCGCGAAGACGACGAGATCTCGGCTGCGGTGAAGAAGTTCCTCGAGGATGAAGGCGTGATCGTCCATGTCAGCGCGCAATGCTTGAGCCTCGAGCGTCGCGGCAACGGAATCGCCATCAAGCTCGACTGCGGCGACGGCGCGCGCGAAGTCGTCGGATCGCACCTCCTTTTCGCCGTCGGGCGCGTTCCGAACACCCACGATCTCGGGCTGGACAAGGCCGGCGTCGAAACCGATTCGCGCGGCTTCATCGTCGTCGACGACGAACTGCGGACCAGTGTTCCGGGCATTTGGGCGCTCGGCGATTGCAACGGCCGCGGCGCCTTCACTCACACCTCGTACAACGACTTCGAGATCGTCGCCGCCAACCTGCTCGACGGCGGCAAGCGGCGCGCGAGCGATCGCATCCCGGCTTATGCGCTGTTCACCGATCCGCCGCTCGGTCGCGTCGGAATGACCAAGCGCGAGGTCCGCGAGTCGGGCCGCAAGGCGCTCGCCGCCCGCCTCGACATGGAGGATATCTCGCGCGCCTATGAGGAGAGCGAGACGCGCGGTTTCATGGAGATCGTCGTCGACGCCGAGACCAAGCGCATACTTGGCGCCGCGTTCCTCGGCATCCGCGGCGATGAGGTGGTGCAATCCATCCTCAACCTGATGTACGCCGATGCGCCTTATTCGCTCATCCAGCGCGCGGTCTACATTCACCCGACGATTAGCGAATTCCTGCCGGTGCTGCTCGACGGATTGGCGCCATTGGAGTGACGGGAGTCCGCCCTTAGTCCGACGCGGCGGCGACTGAACCCGCGCGCGGCGCAGCCTGGACTTCGGGAAGCAACACGCCAAGCGAGTGCGCCGCGCCGCGCAATTCGTCCCAGGTCGCCAGGTCGATCGGTACGCCGGTGCGCGTGCGTTCCGCCATCCGTTCGCGCTCCGGCTCGCCCGGCACGAGCACCGGCAGGCCGGGATCGGCCGGCGGCGAGGCCTTGGCGTAGTCGATCATCGCCTGAATTTCGTTCTGCAAGAAGCTATCGGGCACCAGGCGCCGCGGGTCGACGATGATGCTAAGCATGTTGTTGATGATGCCTAGCCCGCGCGGCGTTCCGGGCTGGACGGTCCGCCCCCCGGCGACCGCGCCGGCGAGAAGCTCGCACGCCAAAGCCAATCCATAGCCCTTGTGCAGACCCATCGCGACCAGCGCGCCGCGAATCTCGGGGAACATCACGCCCGGATCGCGCGTCGGTTGCCCCTGTTGATCGAGCAACAGGCCGTCATCCATCATCTCGCCCTTGTTCTTCGCCACGCGAACCTTGCCCATCGCCACGACGCTGGTCGCGAAATCGAGCAGAAACGGCGGTTTCCCTGGTCCGAGCGGAATCGCGCAGCAGAACGGGTTGGTCGAAAAGCGGGCGTCGCTGCCGCGAAACGGCGCCACTAGAGGCGGGTGTCCGACGACGTTGACGAAGTGCAGCGACACGAGACCTTCGGCGGCGCA
Organism: Alphaproteobacteria bacterium; assembly: GCA_035250945.1. GTDB lineage: Bacteria > Pseudomonadota > Alphaproteobacteria > CACIAM-22H2 > CACIAM-22H2 > DATFES01. Next base: position 2,902 of record DATFES010000191.1, read on the forward strand.
TTGCTCGCCGTAGGTGCCGATGCGGCCGATATGAAAGGCGTTGCGCAACGCCGCCAACGCCAGCCCGTCGCCCTTGGCGCGCGCGATGCCGGCGGCGATGCCCTCGCGCGCGACGACTTGCCCGAAGCCGCGGCGGCCATCGATCGAAATAATCGCGCCGTCGGCGCGAATTTCGGCGTGCGCTTTTGGATCGAGCTGCCCGGAGGCGATGGAGTGGATGTATTTCGGCAGCATGCCGACGCCGTGGCTGTCGTGGCCGTAGAGGTTGGCCGTCACGAGATGGTCGGCGACGACGCGCCCGTCGGGCTCCGCGGCGCCGGCGGCGACGCAGACCTCGACGACAAAGGCGCCGAGCGTGGGCGCGGGCACGTGCACATACGCCTCAGACATCTCCGCCGTTCCCTCCCATGCAAGACAAGTTCTGGTGCGCGGACGCCTTGACCTTGCAGCCATCATAGACCGGCCGAACTTCGGCCGTCATCTGCTTGCGGCCCGCGGACTACGATCAGCGCAAGGTCTCGAACAGTCGCAACAGTAGTTCGGTCCGAGGCCGGAGCGAGGAAAAATAAATCTGTTCCTCGGGCGCGTGGGCGCCTCTGCCGTCGGCGCCCAGGCCGTCGAGCGTCGGCACGCCGAGCGCGGCGGTGAAATTCCCGTCGCTGCCACCGCCGGTCTTGACCCCTTCGAGCTCGAAGCCGATTTCGCGCGCCAATCCCTTGGCGTGCTCGAACAGCGCGGCGATCCCTGCATCGGATTCGTACGGCGGCCGATTGAGGCCGCCTTCGACCTCGATCCTTACGTCGGCGTCGTAGGGCTTGAGGCCGAGCACCCGCTCGACGCTCGCGTCCACCAGGTCGGGAGAGGGGATTCGCATATCGACATCGATTTGGCAGAATGCCGGTACAACATTGGTTACTGTTCCGCCGCGCACCGTGCCGACGCTGACGGTGAGCCCGCTGTCGTAGTCCGTCATGCCCTCGAGGTCGACGATCTGCCGCGCCATTTCCTTGATGGCGCTGCGCCCGTCTTGATGCCGCATCCCGGCATGTGCGGCGCGACCGTGCGTGCGAGCCGTGAACATCGCGGCACCTTTGCGCGCCAACACGATCTTGCCGCCGTCGCGCGCAGGTTCGACGACGAGGGCGTACTTGGCGCGCGCCGCCTCGCGCTCGATGATCTCGCGCGACGTCGGGCTGCCGACCTCCTCCTCGG
>DATFES010000052.1:0-2144 GCA_035250945.1 Alphaproteobacteria bacterium
CTGCGAGGTCGGCATGGGGGCTTGAGCCGAGCGAGGAGAATCTGCGGCGAATCGAGGAGCTCGGCCGGATGCTTGCGAGCGAATCCGAGCAGGCGGCGCAGAGCGACCTTTACGAGGTTCCGGCGGCTTAAAGTGGCGGCACGCCGATACCGTCGTCGGTTGGGTCGCTTGACACGGTTAATTCGGCAAATCTAAACGTATCCGCCGCTTCATGGCCTTGACCGGGGTCGCAGTCGGGGCCAAGTGAAGCTCAGCGATTTTGCCGCCCTGTGGCGACAAGTCGCCTAGTAAGTCATTGAAGTTTAACCAATTCGACCCAACCTTGCGGCCTTGCCCCGGGGCCAGGATGGCGGGCGCAGCCTTATTCGCGCCAGCGAGGGGTAAGGAATCGTGGCGTCGTCCCCTTATATAGGGGCCCTTCGACGCCATCGCGGGCCGAGGCGCTCCGGTGCGGGGCGGTTGCGACACAGGACGAACGGAATCATATGGCAGTCAAGATCAAGGCCGCTACGGCGGCAGTTCCGACGCGGGACGACGCAGGCGACGGCCCGCTGATGGACGTGATGGCGGCGGCGGTCAAGAAGATGGTCGCCCGCGGCCGCGAGCGCGGTTACGTGACTTACGACGAGATCAACGCCGCCCTGCCGCCCGACCAGGTATCGTCGGAACAGATCGAAGACACGCTGACGCTGCTTTCCGAACAGGGAGTGACCGTCGTCGAGGGCGAAGACGAGCCCGAAGATGGCGAAAAGCCGGCGGTGCGGGCGGCCCAGCCCGAAGAGGAGCAAGCGGCCTCCGAGGAGGCCGAAGAGGCGGCATCCGAACGCGGCAATATCGACGAGGAGTCGATCGGCCGAACCGACGATCCGGTGCGCATGTATCTGCGCGAGATGGGGTCGATCGAGCTCCTGTCCCGCGAGGGCGAAATCGCCATCGCCAAGCGCATCGAGGCCGGCCGGGACAAGATGATCGGCGCGCTGTGCGAAAGCCCGCTGACGATGCGCGCCGTGGTTCATTGGCGCGACGCGCTGATCGAAGGCCGGATGCTGCTGCGCGACATCATCGACCTTGACGCCACGCTGGGCGGCACGCCGGCCGGCGAGATCGATCCGGCCGACGCCGAAGCCGAGGCGGACGAGGCGAGCGCGGCCGTCGACGGGGAGGGTGACGGCACGGCCGGTGTGCCCGGCGAGGCTGGCGAGGGGACGCCGGTCGCGGCGAACGGCGAAAGCGGCGACGGCGCCGACGAAGTCAACCTGTCGCTGGCGGCGATGGAGAACCAGCTCAAGCCGCAGGTCCTCGAATCGTTCGATCAGATCGCCGCCGTCTACAAGCGGCTTCACCGCATGCAGGAGAAACGGCAAGACGCGCTGCATTCCGGCAAGAGTTTCAGCCCGACGTCCGAGCGCCATTATCAGAAGCTCAAGGCCGCCCTGGTCGAGATGATGGAAGGCGTGCGGCTCAACAACGCCCGGATCGATCAGCTCGTCGGCCAGCTCTACGATTTCAACCGCCGCCTGACGTCGACCGAAGGCAGGTTGCTGCGCCTCGCCGAATCGAGCGGCGTCAAGCGCGAGGAGTTTCTCGCCAAGTACCACGGTAAGGAGGTCGACCCGCGCTGGCTGTCGCGCGTCGCGCGGCTCACCGGCAAGGGGTGGGCGAAATTCGGCTCCAAGCACAAGAACGACGTCGTGGCGCTGCGCAAGGACGTCGCCGAAATCTCCGAGGCGTCGGGCCTGCCGATCGCCGAACTGAAGCGCATCGTCTCGATGGTGCAGCAGGGCGAGCGCGAGGCGAGCCGGGCGAAGAAGGAGATGGTCGAAGCGAACCTGCGCCTGGTCATCTCGATCGCCAAGAAATACACCAATCGCGGTCTGCAGTTCCTAGACCTGATCCAGGAAGGCAACATCGGGCTGATGAAGGCGGTCGACAAGTTCGAGTACCGCCGCGGCTACAAGTTCTCGACCTACGCGACGTGGTGGATCCGCCAGGCGATCACCCGCTCGATCGCCGATCAGGCGCGCACCATCCGCATCCCGGTGCACATGATCGAGACGATCAACAAGCTGGTGCGCACCTCGCGCCAGATCCTGCACGAGATCGGCCGCGAGCCGACGCCCGAGGAGCTGGCCGAGAAGCTCGGC
>DATFES010000069.1:0-7267 GCA_035250945.1 Alphaproteobacteria bacterium
GCGTGATTCGTTTTCAATTGCGCCAAGCCGAGAATCCATTCGACCGGAAATGACGGGTCGCGAGCCACCGCGCCGATCCGCCGAGAGCTTCGTCATGCCGCACTGTATCGCCATTATCCAGGGCCACCCCGATCCTGACGGCGCCCATCTCTGTCACGCCTTGGCCAACGCGTCTGCGCAGGGCGCAGCGGAGGGCGGACAAGACGTAAAAGTATCGCGGTGGCGCGGCTCGATGCCGGCGCTGCTCAAGGGTTCCTGCGAGCAAGTTTTCCGGCCAGGCTTCGCCTTCGACCACCGGGCGCGTGGATTCTCGATCAAGAGACCACGCGCTAATAACCCGTGACGATCTCTCCGCTCCGCGCGCAGTCCGGCGTGGCGAGGTCGACGAACGAGTCCGTGATCGCTTCCGGCGCCCGCAGCCGCGCCGGATCCTCGCCGGGAAACGCCGCGGCGCGCATGGCGGTGCGCACGATGCCTGGGCTGAGCAAATTGACGCGTATGTTCGTCTTCTCCAGCTCGGCCGCCCATGTCTTGACCATCATCTCCAACGCCGCCTTGCTCGTCGAATAAGCGCCCCAATAGGCCTGCGCAAATCGCGCTGCGCCCGACGTCACGAAGATCGCCCGCCCGGCGTCCGAGCGCTTCAATAGCGGCTCGAGCGTGCGGATGAGCCGCCAATTGGCGGTCAAATTGACCTTGATCACGTCGTCCCACAACTTGGCGTCGTGATGCGACAGCGGCCCCAGCGTGCCGAGCATCCCGGCATTGCCGACCAGGATGTCGAGCTTCTTGAACCGCTCGTACAACGCCGGGCCGAGAGGATCTATGCGGTCGAGGTCGAGCAGGTCGAGCGGCACCAGGGTCGCTGACGCCCCGGCGGCGCGGACCGCGTCGTCGACCTCCTCGAGACCGCCCACGGTGCGCGCCACGAGTACGACATGCGCGCCTTCGGCGGCGAAGCGTTTGGCCACCGCCGCGCCGATGCCGCGCGAGGCGCCGGTGATGAGCGCGATGCGCCCGGCCAGTCGCTTTCGCGCCGTCACCGTCGAGCCGCCCCGGCATAGGACTGACGCCGGGCGCGCCAGCTCCGAAACGGCGCGGCCATCATTCCGAATATCGCCACGCCGAGGAGCAAGCCGATTGTCGCCGCAACGATTCCCTCGAGCGTCAACGGCACGGCGGGACGGAACGCAGCGAGCGTCGCCTCGGCGATATCGCGATCGATGTGACGGACGAAGACCGCGAGCCGTTCGACTCCGCTGGCGCGCGACAGCGTGTCGAGCGCGGTCGAAAGCGCGGCGGCGCGCGCCTCGATGGCGGGAAGAAACAGTTCCGCGCCCGGCCGCGCGCCCTCCTTGATCGTCGCCGCCAGCCGAACAGCTTCGTCGCGATGGCCGCCGAGGCGCTGCAGATACTGTTGGACGAACTCGGGGTACTGGCTGGCCAGCGCCGCGCCCGACGCCCCGAACAGGCCGCTGCCAAGGTCGCCCAGGAACCTCGTCGCTCGCTTGAGAGGCATGATGCCGCGGCGCGCTGTAGCGATGCCCGCGCGATCAGGCTATTTCGAGCAACGAGAGCTGATGCGCCTCGCCGCCACCCGCGTGGTCCGTGAGCGCGGTGGGATAATCGCCGGTGAAGCAGGCGTCGCAGAATTGCGGGTTCACCGTGTCGCGCTTCGCCAGCCCCATGGCTCGATAGAGGCCGTCGATGGAGATGAACGCAAGCGAATCGACGCCGATGAATTGCGCCATTCCGGCAAGGTCGTATTGGAATGCCAGCAACTTGTCGCGTTTGGGCGTATCGATGCCGTAGAAGCACGAATTGGTCGTCGGCGGCGAAGAGATGCGCATGTGCACCTCCTTGGCGCCGGCGGCGCGGACCATTTCGACGATTTTTTTCGAAGTCGTCCCGCGAACGATCGAATCGTCGACCAGGACGACGCGCTTGCCCTCGATATGGGCGCGATTGGCGTTATGCTTGAGGCGGACGCCGAGATGGCGGATCTGCTCCGTCGGCTCGATGAAGGTGCGGCCGACATAATGGTTGCGGATGATGCCGAGCTCGAAGGGGATTTGCGCCTCGTTGGCGTAGCCTATCGCCGCCGGCACGCCGGAATCGGGAATCGGAATCACGACGTCGGCGGCGACGCCATTCTCGCGCGCGAGCTCGGCGCCGATGCGCTTGCGCGCCTCGTAGACCGAGCTGCCCTCGACGATCGAGTCCGGCCGGGCGAAATAGATGAACTCGAATACGCAGAAACGGCGCCGAAGCGGCGGGAAGGGCTTGAGGCTGCGGACGCGACCGGGCTCCAGCACGACCATTTCGCCGGGCTCGACCTCGCGCACGAATTCGGCGTTGATTATGTCGAGCGCGCAGGTCTCCGACGCCAGGATGTATGCGTCCTCCAGCCGTCCCAGGACCAGCGGACGCACGCCGAGCGGATCGCGCACCCCGATCACCTTGTCGCGGGCGATGGCGACGAGGGAGTAAGCGCCTTCCACCTGGCGCAGCGCCTTGGTGAAGCGGTCGACGACGTCGCCCGACGAACGCGCCATCAGGTGGACGATGATCTCGGTGTCGGTGGTCGACTGAAACAGGCAACCTTGGCGCACCAGCTCGCGACGCAGCGCGCGCGCGTTGGTCAAGTTGCCGTTGTGGCCAAGCGCGAAGCCGCCGAAGTCGAACTCGGCGAAAAGCGGCTGCACGTTGCGCAAGATGGTGCCGCCGGTCGTCGAATAGCGGACATGGCCGATCGCCAGATTGCCCGGCAGGCGGCCGATCACGCCCTCGGTGTTGAAGTTGTCGCCGACGTGACCGAGGGCGCGGTGCGAATGGAACTGCGCCCCGTCGAAGGCGACGATTCCCGCCGCTTCCTGGCCGCGATGCTGAAGGGCGTGCAAGCCCAGCGTGGTGAACGCGGCGGCGTCCTTCGAGCCGCACACGCCGAAAATTCCGCACTCCTCGCGCAACTTATCGTCGTCGAAGGGATTGGTCGTGATCATAACGGAGTCGGCCAATAGGGGTGGCGAGGCTATCGCTGGCCCGCGGCAGGCCGCGCTTCGCCGGACTGCGCGCCGCTCGGGTCCACGTTTTGCAGCAAGCGATCGAGCTCGCGCCGCTCGTCCTGTTTATACCCCGTTTCGCCAGCGGGCGCAGGCGGTTTCGCCGCGGGCGTGCCGAGCGAGCGAAAAACCCTTTGCGGATCCAGGCCTTCCTGGATTTGACCGGCCCGGCCACCCGCCGCGCGGCCCTGGGTACAGAACTCCTTGGGGGCGAGGCGACAAACGGTCGCCGCCCCGGCTTCGACCAGCGGGCGCGTACGCGCCTCCTTGGCCCAGGTCGGTTGCTCGGATGGGGGCAATATCCAGGTAAGCCCGAGATAAAGCAGGCTGACCATCGCGCAGCCGAGGAACAAGCCCAACACCAGGCCGAGCGTGCGATCGAGCGCCGCGAAGGCGCTGGCGCGGACCCGCACCGAGATGAAATGCGTCACGACATAGAACGCGATCAGCGCGATCACGAAGACCGCGACCCCGGTCAAGATGTCGGCGGCGAGCGGGTTCTCGACGAGGCGGCGGCCATAGGGCCGCGCCGGCGCGAAGCCCCAAAGCGTGACGAGCGCGGCGCCGCCCCAGCTCAGCATGATCAGCACCGTGCGCACGAAACCGATGGCGAGCGCGATGATGCCCGACAGCAGGACGATCCCGATTACGGCGGCGTCGGCGGGATTCATCGCATCATCCCGTTGCGAACGTCGGAAGTCACGTCGCGCGCCGCACGCCGCGGACGCTCGCGACGCCCGGACCGAACACCGCGAGCAGATCGGCCAAGCGCTCGATTTCCATCGTTTCGATTCCGGCGACCCGTTCGGTCCGCGCGGCGCCGTTTCGCCGCGGCGGCACAAGCGAGCGTTTGAATCCGAGCTTGGCGGCTTCCTTCAATCGTGCCTCCGTCTGTCCCACGGCGCGAACCTCGCCGGAAAGCCCGATCTCGCCGAAGATCACGCTTTCGGCGGGCGCCGGGCGGTCGGTAAGCGATGAAACGAGCGCCGCGGCGACGGCAAGATCGGCCGCCGGTTCGCCAATTCGCAAGCCCCCGGCGACGTTGAGGTAGACATCGCTGGCGCCGAAGGCAAGCCCGCACCGCGTCTCCAGGACCGCAAGCACCATGGCAAGTCGCCCTGAATCCCAGCCGATGACGGCGCGTCGCGGCGTACCAAGGCCGGACGGCGCGACCAGCGCCTGTATCTCGACCAAGACTGGCCGCGTGCCCTCCATTCCGGCGAACACGGCGGCGCCGCTCACTTCCCCGCGCCGTTCGGCGAGAAACAAGGCCGAAGGATTGGATACCTCGACGAGCCCGCCATCGGTCATTTCGAAGACGCCGATTTCATCGGTCGGTCCGAAACGGTTCTTGACCGCGCGCAAGATGCGAAACTGGTGTCCGCGCTCGCCTTCGAAATAAAGCACGGTGTCGACCATGTGCTCGAGAACGCGCGGGCCCGCGATCATGCCGTCTTTGGTGACATGCCCGACCAGCAGCACGGTCACGCCCCGCCGCTTGGCCAGGCGAATAAGTTCGCCCGCGCAGGCGCGCACCTGGGCGACCGTGCCCGGCGCCGAATCGAGCGCGTCGATGTACATCGTTTGAATCGAATCGATGACAACGAGCTGCGGTCCGTTGGCATCGTCGAGGCTCGCCAGCACATCGCGCAAATTGGTCGCCGCGGCGAGCCCGACTGGCCGCTCGGCGAGGCCGAGCCGTGCGGCGCGGATGCGGACTTGGTCGATCGATTCCTCGCCCGAGACATAGGCCACCCGGGCTTGTGCGGCGAGCGCCGCCATCACCTGCAGCAACAGCGTCGACTTGCCGATCCCCGGATCGCCGCCGACAAGCACCGCCGACCCATGGACCAATCCGCCCCCGACGACGCGATCGAACTCGGCGATGCCTGCTGCGCGGCGCGGCGAGGGAGCACTGGTCCCGCCCAGCCTCTCGAACACGAGGCGGCGGCCGCCCGTCGCGCTGGCGCCTTTAGGCGCCGCCTCCGCGATCGGCTCCTCGACGATCGTATTCCATGCGCCGCACGCTTCGCACTTGCCCATCCATTTGCCGTGGACGGCGCCGCATTCCTGACAAACGTACCGCTTCTCGCGTTTGGCCATGGCGTCAGGCGCGCACCTGCATCTGGATCGGGCCTTCGGCGCGCCCGTTGATGAACTGTTCGACGAATTCGTTGCCGCTGGCGTCGATCGCCGCCACGGGTCCCTGCCAGATGATCTTTCCTTGGTGGAGCATGGCGATGCGGTGGGCGATCTCGCGCGCGCTCTTCATGTCGTGGGTAATCGACAGCGCCGTGGCTCCAAGGCGGTGAACGCAATCGACGATGAGGCGATTGATGACGTCGGACATGATCGGATCGAGGCCGGTGGTCGGCTCGTCGAAAAAAATAATCTCGGGCTTGGTGGCGATGGCGCGGGCAAGCGCGACGCGTTTCTTCATGCCGCCCGACAGCTCGGCCGGGGAAAGATCGCCGACCTCGGGCTTGAGCCCGACGGCCGCGAGGTTCTGGATGGCGATCTCGCGCGCCTGGTCCTTGGCCATGCGTTGCGCGCTGATGAGACCGAAGGCGACGTTCTCCCAGACGCGCAGCGAGTCGAACAGCGCCGCGCCCTGAAACAACATGCCGAACTTGCGATTGACGCGCTCGCGCGTCTCGAGCGGCGCGCCGACGACCTCCTCGCCGTCGATCTTGATGCTGCCGGCGTCGGGCTCGAGCAGGCCCAACACGCATTTGAGCAGCACCGACTTGCCGGTGCCGGAGCCTCCGATGATGACCACCGATTCGGCGACGCCGACGTCGAGGTCGAGGCCGTCGAGCACCAACTTCGGCCCGAAGGACTTGCACACTCCGCGGATCGATATCTTTGGCGCGTCGCTCATTTCGTCGCGAAGAATATCTCGGTTATGCCGTAGTTGAAGACCAGTATGAGTATGGAGGCCGAAACGACGGCGTTGGTGGTGGCGCGGCCGACGCCCTGCGCGCCGCCATCGCTGTGATATCCGTGGTAGCATCCCATAAGCGAAATGAGAAAGCCGAAAGCCCCCGCTTTGGTCAGGCCCGAGATGACGTCGATCGCCTCGAGATAGTCGAAAGTGCGCTTGAGGTACGCCGCTGGATTGAACCCGAGCTTGTAGATGCCGATGAGGTAACCGCCGAACACCCCGATGACGTCGGCGACGACGACCAGCAGCGGCAGCATGGTGAGACCGGCGATGAGCCGCGGCGCGACAAGATATTTGAACGGATTGGTGGACAGGGTCGACAACGCGTCGATCTGCTCGGTCACCCGCATGGTGCCGATCTCCGCCGCCATCGAGGCGCCGATGCGTCCGGCGACCATCAAGCCGGCGATAACCGGACCAAGCTCGCGCGTCATCGACAATACGACCACGGTCGCGACCGCGCCCTCGGCCGAGAAACGGGCGAAGCCGGTGTAGCTTTGCAGCGCCAGCACCATGCCGGTGAATAGCGCCGTCATTCCGACGACGGGCAGCGAGAAATAACCGATGTCGAGCATCTGGCGGCCGATCAGCCGCGGATAATACGGCGGGCGGACGCAGTGAAGGACGGCCACGCCGGTGAACTGCGCGATACGGCCGGTCAGTTGCAGAAAGCCGAGAAAAACCCGGCCGATGATCGCAAGGAAATTCATGTCGACGCGGGAAGATCGACATACGCGCGCGCGAAACGGCGGCCAAGCCGCGTCAATAGCTCATAGCCGATCGTGCCGGCCTTGGTTGCGACATCGTCGACCGGGAGACGATCCCCCATCAATTCCACCGTGTCGCCGACCTTGATTTGCGGCGCCGACGTGACATCGAGCGTGATCAGATCCATGGACACGCGGCCGACAATGGGCACCCGGATATCTCCGAAATAAGCGCTGCCGCGATTGCTCAGGCTGCGCGGCCAACCATCGGCATAGCCGGCGGCGATGGTGGCGACTCGCGTCGTCGCGGTGACGCGGTGCGTCGCACCATAACCAACGGTCCGGGGAGGGTCAACGTCGCGGATTTGCAGGATTTTTCCCTGCAGGCGTGCGACTTGTCCGACCGGATTCGGATGGCCTGGCGTGGGGTTGATGCCGTAAAGGGCGCATCCCGGTCGAGCGAGATCGAAGTGGTACTGGGGCCCGAGAAATATACCCGACGAGTTCGCCAGGCTGGCCGCCACGCCGGGAAAGGCGCGCCGGCGCGCCGAAAA
>DATFES010000077.1:0-5595 GCA_035250945.1 Alphaproteobacteria bacterium
CTCCTCGTGCGGGTCATGATCGAGCCGTTTGGGGCGCTCGCCGACGATTGGCGCCAGGTCATCGTCGCGATATCGATCGCTTCCATGCTGCTCGGGGCCTTTGCGGCGATCAACCAGAACAACATCAAGCGGCTGATGGCGTACAGTTCGATCGGCAATGTCGGCTACGCGCTGATCGGACTTGCCGCCGGCGACGACAACGGCGTTCGCGGCGTGATCGTCTACATGGCGATCTACCTATTCATGAACGTCGCCGCCTTTGCGGTCATCCTGTCGATGCGACGTCAGGGACGAATGGTCGAAGACATACCCGATCTCGCGGGTCTGGCCCGCACGCGGCCGCTACTGGCGGCCGGACTCGGGACGGCGATGTTCTCGATGGCAGGCATTCCGCCGCTCGCGGGATTTTTCGGCAAGCTCTATGTCTTTCTCGCCGCCATCCAGGCCGAACTCTATGCCCTTGCGGTCATCGGCGTACTCTCGAGCGTGGTGGCGGCCTTTTATTATCTTCGCATCGTCAAGATCATGTATTTCGACGAACCCGCCGAGGCGTTCGACCGTCCTGCCGGCCGCGCGGTCGGCGTTATTCTCGCCGCCGCCAGCGCATTTCTCATCCTGTTCTTCCTGCGACCGGGACTGATCATCGATCCCGCCGAAGCCGCCGCGGCGTCGCTGTTCACCGGTTGACCCACGCGCGCGTCATGGAAGCAGTCAAGCTTCCGCCTGCCTATCGGCTTGTCGAACTCGATGCGATCGACAGCACCAACGAGGAAGCCAAACGCCTGGCGCGCGCCGGCGCCGAGGACGGCACGCTTGTCTGGGCCAAGACGCAGACCGCGGGCCGCGGCCGCGCCGGTCGTGCATGGGATTCGCCGCGCGGCAATCTCTATTTCTCGCTCGTGCTGCGCCCGGAGTGCGCATCGAGCGAGGCGGCGCAGCTCGGATTCGTCGCCGCCGTCGGGCTCGGCGACGCGCTGTCCGCGATCCTGCCGCCGATGGTCGAGTATCGCTTCAAGTGGCCCAACGACGTGCTCATGAACGACCGGAAGCTCGCCGGCATCCTGCTCGAAGCGGAGGGCGCCGCGAAGCCGCGCCTCGACTGGCTGGTGCTGGGAATCGGCGTCAACGTGCGCAGCTATCCCGAGCGTGTAGAATTTCCGGCGACGTGTCTCGAGTACGAGACCGGGGTGAAGTTCGCCACGACCGACATTCTCGAAGCGTTCGGCCGACATTTCCTGTCGTGGGTCAATCGCTGGCTCGAGGACGGATTCGCACCCGTGCGCGCCGCGTGGCGATCGAAAGCGCATTCGCTTGGCGAGCGGATCCGCGTGCGGCTTCCCGATCGGACGCTGTCGGGACGTTTTCTCGATGTCGACGCCGATGGAGCGCTCCGTCTCGACGCGGGCAAGAAGGCGGGCGGCGTTCGGCGAATCACCGCCGGCGACGTGTTCTTCGGGGAATAGGGCGCGACTTGTGTGCTATACAACCGGCGCGACACGGTGGCTTGCGGCCGGCGTCGGGGGAGCGGAACAGGAATGTTGCTGGCGATCAATTGCAACAACACCAACGTCAAATTCGCGGTGTACGACGAAACACGCCAGCGCGGTTCCTGGCGCATTTCGACCGAGGCCCGCCGCACGGCGGACGAATATGCCGTCTGGCTGACGCATCTCATGACGCTCGGCGAGCTCGACCGACGCGACATCGACGATGCGATCATCGCCAACGTGGTGCCGCCGGCGATGTTCAACCTCAAGGAGCTTTGTCGGCGATATTTCGGCTGCGAGCCGCTGGTGGTCGGCGATCGGGCGCTCGATCTCGGGCTCAAGGTGCTGCTTGATAACCCCGAGGAAGCGGGGGCCGACCGGCTGGTCAACGCGGTGGCGGCCCGGATGCGCTACGACTTGCCGGCGATCGTGGTCGATTTCGGCACCGCGACGACGTTCGACATCATCGACGCCGACGGCAATTATTGCGGCGGCGTGATCGCGCCGGGGATCAATCTTTCGGTCGAAGCATTGCATATGGCGGCGGCGAAGCTGCCGCGGATCGCGGTCGCGCGGCCGGCGCAGGTGATCGGCAAGGGAACTATCAGCGCCATGCAATCCGGCGTCTATTGGGGCTACATCGGGTTGATCGAGGGACTGATTCGGCGGATCCAGGACGAGTTCGGCAGCCGCATGACCGTGATCTCCACCGGTGGACTGGCGCCGTTGTTCACCGAGGCGACCGACGTCATCGAGCATCTCGACCCGGATTTGACGTTGGACGGACTGGTCGAGATATACCGCCGCAACCGGGCGCGAACCGACTGATGCCGCTAGACGACGATTTTCGCCGCGCCATGAGAGGCGCGGGCGATTTGGTGTTCCTTCCGCTCGGCGGCTCGGGCGAGATCGGAATGAACCTCAATCTCTACGGGCACGCAGGAAAGTGGCTGATGGTCGATCTTGGCGTGACGTTCGGCGATCCGCGCGCGCCGGGCGTCGAGATTGTCATGCCCGACCCGGCCTTCATCGTCGAGCGACGCGACGATCTCGTGGGTCTGGTTCTGACCCATGCCCACGAGGATCATCTCGGCGCCGTTCCCTATTTGTGGCCGCGCCTGCAATGCCCGGTCTACGCGACGGCTTTTGCCGCGGCGATCCTGCGGCGCAAGCTTTCCGACGTGGGCCTGGCGGCCAAAGTGCCCATCACCGAAGTCGCTCCCGGGGCGAAGTTCGGCATCGGTCCGTTCGAGATCGAGATGATCTACATCACGCATTCGATTCCCGAGCCCACCGCGCTCGCCATCCGTACGTCCGCGGGAACGGTGCTCCATACCGGCGATTGGAAGCTCGATGACCGGCCGCTGGTCGGCCCCGTCACCGACGACGCCGCGCTGCGCCGGGCGGGCGATGGCGGCGTTTTGGCGCTCGTCGGAGATTCCACCAACGCGCTGCGCGAGGGTCATTCGGGGTCCGAGGCCGAGGTGCGCGCCGCCTTGATCGAGCTTATCGGCCGCTGCCGGCAGCGCGCGATCGTCGCCTGTTTCTCTTCGAATATCGCCAGGCTCGAAACGGTGGCTGTCGCGGCGATGAAGCATGATCGGCATGTCGGCCTCGTCGGCCGCTCGCTGTGGCGAATGTACGAAGTGGCGCGCGAGAGCGGGCTATTGCAGGACCTTCCGCCCTTCCTCGACGAATCCGACGCCAGCTTCATCCCACGCGACAAGATCGCGCTTGTCTGCACCGGCAGCCAGGGCGAACCACGCTCGGCTTTGGCGCGGATCGCCGCCGACGACCACCCGCACATCGCGCTCGAGAAGGGCGACACGGTCATCTTTTCTTCGCGGGTCATACCGGGCAACGAGTTGGCCATCGCGCGATTGCAGAATGGGCTCGTGCGCCAGGGCGTTGAGTTGATCAGCGAGGACAACCTCCCCGCCGGCCTGCCGGGTCCGATCCACGTCTCCGGCCATCCGCGCCGCGAGGAGCTGGCGCAAATGTATCAATGGATCCGGCCGCGCATCGCCGTGCCGGTGCATGGCGAAGCGCGCCATATGCAGGCGCACGCCGAGCTCGCGCGATCGTGCCAGGTGCCGCACGCGATCGTGCCGGAAAACGGCATGGCCATCCGCCTGAGCGAGGCCGGCCCGCAGATCGTCGGCCACGCGCCGGCAGGGCGGCTGGCGCTCGACGGCGAGGCGCTGTTGCCGATCGACGGTCCGATCTTCCGCAGCCGCAGCGCCTCGCAATGGAACGGCGTCGTCGTCGCGACGGTCGTCGTCGATCGCAAGGGCCGGCTGGTCGGCGATCCGCGCATTGCCGCGCCGGGTCTGGTCGATCCCGAATCCGATCGGGAATTCCTCGACGAGCTTGCGGCGGCGATTTCCGAGACCCTGGCCAAGCTCGGGCCCAAGGCCGACGACGAAACGATCGAGCAAGCGGCGCGCAAGGCGATTCGGCGCGCGGCGCGCGACCTGCGCGGAAAGCGTCCGGCGACCGAGGTCCACCTTGTCCGGGTGCGGTAGGCGGGCGCGCCGTCTGGAACCGCGACGGCGTCGATGCTAGATACTTCGGCATGATCGGACGTCTCAACCACGTCGCCATCGTCGTGCCCGATCTTGGGGCGGCGGCGGCGATCTACCGCGACGCACTGGGCGCCACGGTTTCGGCGCCGATCGACCTGCCGCAGCACGGCGTGACCACGGTGTTCGTCGAACTGTCGAACACCAAGATCGAGCTCCTGCATCCGCTGGGCGCCGCCTCGCCGATCGCCAAGTATCTGGCCGAGCATCCAGCGGGCGGCATGCATCACGTATGCTACGAAGTCGACGACATTCATGCGGCGCGCGATCGCCTGAAAGCGCAGGGAGCGCGCGTGCTCGGCGACGGCGAGCCCAGGATCGGCGCGCACGATAAGCCGGTCCTGTTCCTGCATCCGAAGGATTTCTGCGGCACGCTGATTGAACTCGAGCAGGCGTGAACGTCGCCCCGGCGAGCTTTGGGTTCATGAATATCGCGTCCGGAATCACGATGTTCGTCCTCATCTGGTGGGGCGTATTCTTCGCCGTGCTGCCGTTCGGCGTTCGTACGCCCGATGCGCCCGAAGAGGGCCATGCGCCGAGCGCGCCGATAAATCCGCGCATCGGCATGAAGGCGCTCGTCACCACGGCGATCGCCGCCGTGTTATGGGCGATCGCCTATTGGGTAATCGTCGCCGATTTCATTTCCTTCCGCGAGTTGGCACGCTAGCGAGGACAGGCATGTCGGGCTACTGCGATGCGGCACCGGGCCATCCGTTCCACGGCCCCTATCACGATCACGAATACGGTTTTCCGCTGGCCGACGACAATGCGCTGTTCGAGCGCCTCGTGCTCGAGATCAACCAAGCCGGCCTGTCGTGGCTGACGATCCTCAAGAAGCGCGAGGCCTTTCTCAAGGCGTATCGCGGCTTCGACTTCGATCGCGTCGCGCGATTCACGGCGCGCGACGAGGCGCGGCTGCTGGCCGACGCCGGGATCATCCGCAATCGGCTCAAGATTCGCGCCGCGATCGAAAATGCGCGGCGGCTGCGCGCGTTGGCCGACGCGCATGGTTCCTTCGTCCGGTGGCTCGACACCCACCATCCGCGGGCCAAGGCCGATTGGGTAAAGCTGTTCAAGCGGACTTTCGTGTTCACCGGCGGCGAGATCGTCGGCGAGTTCCTGATGAGCGTGGGATATCTGCCCGGCGCGCACCGCGCCGACTGCCCGGTCTATGCGCGGATCGCCAAGCGGAAGCCGCCATGGATGCGAACCGGGAATTTCACCTACTGATCGCGCTCGAGGACGACGACGTTTTTCGGACCGTCGACACGGTAACGAACGCCCGCCCAGCGGATTTCGCGTCCGATCGCAGCCGAGGCGATGATCGCGGCATGTAGGCCGAGACACACCGGCGTCGCAAAGCGGTCGAGGAGCAGCGGCACGCGAAGCTCGGAGAGGCCTGCATCGCCCCAAAGGCGCCGCACGATGTCGCGGCGAATCAAGGCCCGCGTTTGATCGCAAACGACGACGAAGGCAAGCGCGGCCGCCGCCCACCCGGACCCATGGGCGACGCCGAGAATAGCCAG
>DATFES010000080.1:0-2248 GCA_035250945.1 Alphaproteobacteria bacterium
CGCGTGCGGTCTTCCATCAACGGCGCATAGACAAAAGCCGCCCAACGACTGAGGACGGCGATCATCTCCTTCGAGAGGTCGTTGAAGCCCCAAGTCTCGTAGGCGTGCACCGCGAGCGCCTGGTCGCCGCGCTTCAGCGCCCAGTAGAGGTCGATCACGCCGCGCACGAATTTCGGTTGGAACACACGGATGCAGCCGAAATCGAGCAGGTTGATCCCGCCGTCCTCGCGCACCGTGTAGTTCCCAAGATGCGGGTCGCCGTGAATGACGCCGAAGTAGTAGAAAGGCACGTACCAGGCGCGAAACATGTTGTAGGCGACCCGGTTGCGGAACGCGACCGGCCGGTCGGCCGTTTCGAGCAATCCGCGCCCCTCGAGCCACGTCATCGTCAAGAGGCGGCCCGTCGACAGCTCCGGCAGCACGCGGGGCACGTGCACGCCCGGCTCGCCCTCGAGCATTCGCGTGTAAAGCCGCATATGCCCCGCCTCGCGCGCGTAGTCGAGCTCCTCGCGCAGCCGAGCCGAGATCTCGGCGTGGATCTGCTTGGTGCTGATCGCCCGGTCGTAGCGTTCGAAGATGGCGAACACCAGCTTGAGCTGGCGAAGATCCGCCTCGACCGCCGACTGCATGTCGGGATACTGCAGCTTGCAAGCGAGGCGCGTCCCGTCCTCGTGCTCGGCGCGATGCACCTGGCCGAGCGACGCCGCCGCCGCCGCTTCGCGCTCGAAGCGCTTGAACCTGCTCTCCCAATCGGGCCCCAGCTCGCTCGCCATCCGTCGCCGCACGAACGCCCAGCCCATCGACGGCGCGTTCGACTGCAACTGGATCAGTTCGCTGACATAGGCGTCGGGCAGCGCATCGGGGATGGTCGATATGAGCTGCGCCACCTTCATGAGCGGACCCTTGAGCCCGCCGAGCGCTGTGCGCAATTCAGCGGCGTGACGTTCGCGGTCGATGCGCACGCCCAACACGCGCTGGGCGCCCAACCGCGCGGCGAGACCCCCCACCGCCGCGCCGACGCGCGCGTAGCGGCGCACGCGGCCGCCCAGCGAATTGTCTTCGGTCTCGGCCACGGCCGGAAGGTGGCGCCGCTCAGCCGAGCCGCTCGAGTTCGTCGATGAACTCGGCGATCAGCGACAGCCCGCCATCCCAGAATTCCGGATCGGCGGCGTCGAGTCCGAAGGGCGCGAGAAGTTCCTTGTGACGCTTGGTGCCGCCAGCGCGCAACATATCGAGATAGCGCGCGGCGAACCCCTCGGGCGCGCGTCGATAGGCGGCATAGAGCGAGTTCACCAGGCAATCGCCGAAGGCGTAGGCGTAGACATAGAACGGCGAATGGACGAAATGCGGGATATACGTCCAATAGACGCGATACTCCTCGGCGAAATCGAAAGCCGGCCCAAGGCTCTCGCGCTGCAGGTCGAGCCAGATCGCGCCGATGCGCTCGGCCGTCACCTCGCCCTGGCGGCGCTCGTCGTGTAGCCGGCGCTCGAACTCGGCGAAGGCGATCTGCCGGATGACCGTGTTCAGCATGTCCTCGACCTTGCCGGCGAGCATCGCCTTGCGCCGCCTCGGGTCGCGCTCGGCCTCGAGCAGCGCGCGGAAGGTCAGCATCTCGCCGAACACCGACGCGGTCTCGGCCACGGTTAGCGGCGTATCGGCCATCAAATGGCCTTGCGCGCCGGCGAGCACCTGGTGGACGCCGTGGCCGAGCTCGTGGGCCAGCGTCATCACGTCGCGCGTTTTGCCCTGGTAATTGAGCAGCAAATAGGGATGGGCGGAGGGTACCGTCGGGTGCGCGAAGGCGCCGGGAGATTTGCCCGGCCGCACCGCGGCGTCGATCCATGCGCTATCGAAGAAGCGGCGTCCCACCGCCGCCATGTCCGGCGAGAAGGCGGCGTAGGCTTCGAGCACGATGTCGCGTGCGCGCGGCCAGGCGATGACCCGGTCGTCGGCATCGGGCAAGGGCGCGTTGCGGTCCCAGTACTCGAGCTTTGGCAATCCGAGCCACGCCGCCTTGAGCGCGTAATAGCGATGCGACAGACGGGGAAACGACGCCCGGACCGCGCCGATCAACGCCTCGACGACCTCGTCTTCGACCCGGTTGGCCAGATTGCGCGCCGAGATCGGCCGCCGGTAGCCGCGCCATTTGTCCTCGATCTCCTTGTCCTTGGCCAATGTGTTGGTGACCAAGGCGAATAGCCGCACGTCTTCGCCGAATGTCGCGCCGATCGCCTTCGCCGCGGCT
>DATFES010000093.1:0-7920 GCA_035250945.1 Alphaproteobacteria bacterium
CGACGCCGTCCAAGGCCGACATCGACATGACCCGGACGGTGGCCAAGGCGGCCGAGGCCGTCGGCGTCGTGCTGCACGACCATATCGTCGTCGGCAGGACCGGCCACGCCAGTTTCAAGGGCCTCGGACTGTTGTGACGGCCCGCGCGAGCTTAGCCGAGCAGCCTGACATTTGCGGCGATCGAGATGCGTTCCCCCTCGCCCTGGAACGGGTGAACCCAATGATCGATCCAGGCGGGAAATCCGATCATCAGTCCGGGCTTCGGTTCAATCGCGATCGATTGACCGAACGCATAACCGGCCACGCGGCCATGCACAGCGGCAGGACGCGGGTCGCGTAACTCGATTCGCCCGTTATTCGGGTTGCCGCCGGTCGGTCGACCGATCGCGACGTAATACACCACCGCCCAATGGTTGAGCGGATGCGAGTGAAGTTGGTTGTAATCGCCGGGCCGGTTTATGTTCATCCAGGCGTTCAGCTCGAGGCGCGGCGCGGGCGCCGCACCGCCGCGCGGCGCGGCCATAAGCTCGCCGACCGCCTCCAAGATCAATTCGCCAAGCCGCGCGAAGCCGGGCTCGGGCCGCTGCAGCAGCGTCGGGGCCGACTGCCAGCCGCCGACATTGCTGACTTTCGCGCCCGAATCCTCGGCTTGCAGCCGCAGCCCCAATGCCGTCAGCTCGGCGTTCAACGTTTCCGCGCCTTCCACGGGTCGAATGTATAGCGGCGTGCCGAACACGACGCCGATATGGCGGCTCAACTGCAGATCGATCGACATGCCTGTCCCTTGGTCGCGGCGGGTCCTGCGCGCCTTGCCGAGCGCCTCGGCCTAAGGCTACTTTAGACCACCGCGAGCGATATGCGAGGGCCGGATATGCGCGCCATGCACGATCTGGGCGGCGTCGAGTCGCTGCTAGGCGAGAAAATCGACCGCAGCGAGCACGAGCTGACGCACTTCGACCAGAGCGTCGATGCGCTGATGTACCTGCTGTCGCATCCCTCGCGCCGTATCATCCGGGTTGACGAATTGCGTCGCGCCATCGAGTCGCTCACTCCCGAACAGTACGCGGATCTGAGCTATTACGAGAAATGGCTGCAGGCCATCCATGACTTGCTGATCGAAAAGGACGTGCTTGGGGACGAAGAGATCATGTTGAAAGTCGCTGAAATCCGCGCCAGGGAGGCCGGCGCGTCGTGAGCGCCCGTTTCGGCCCCGGCGATCGCGTTCGCGTGCGCGCCGAATGGCCTGAAGCCAGCGGCGGTCGCGTCCACTTGCGTACGCCCGGATATCTGCGCGGGCGCGTCGGCGTGGTCGAGCGGACGCATGGCGACTATGCCGACCCCGAAAAGCTCGCCTTCGGCAAGCCCGGGTACCCCAAGCGCACGCTATACATGGTGCGGTTCGACCAGCGCGACCTGTGGCCGTGCGGCGAAGCGCCGGACGGAACGGTGGTCGCCGACATCTTCGATCATTGGCTCGATCCGGCCGCGAAGGAGAGTCCGCATGGCTGAAGGCAAAGACGCCGCGCGCGCGGCGCATCACCACGATCATGTCCATGCCGCCGACGCACAGGGTGCGCATGCGGCGATCGATGCCGGAGAGCCGCGAGCGGAGTACCGGTTCATGCTCGAGGCAATCCAGGATTTGCTGGCCGCCAAGGGCGTGTTCTCCGCCGGCGACATACGCCGCCAGATCGAGCTCATGGACACGCGCAGCGCGGCAACCGGCGCGCGGCTTGTCGCGCGCGCCTGGGTCGATCCGGCGTTCAAGGCGGTGTTGCTCGCGGACAGCAAGGCGGCCGCCGCCGCGATGGAAATCGACGTCGCCGACATGCCCGAAGTGCTCGTGCTGGAGAACACGTCCAAGCGCCATCACGTCGTCGTCTGCACACTGTGCTCGTGCTATCCCAAGGCGATCCTTGGCATGTCGCCGGCCTGGTACAAGAGCGCGGCGTATCGCGCGCGGGCGGTGAAGGACCCGCGCGGCGTCCTCAAGGAATTCGGCACCGAGCTCGCCGGCGACGTGGAGATCCGCGTTTGCGATTCGACCGCCGATCTGCGTTATCTCGTGCTGCCGATGCGGCCCGCGGGCACCGAAGGTTGGAGCGAGGATCGGCTGGCGACGTTGGTGACTCGCGATTCGATGATCGGCGTGACGACGGCGCTTTCGCCCTGAATCGGCCGCCGCATGATCCCTCGTTACAGCCGGCCGGAGATGGCGGCGATCTGGGCGCCCGAGAACCGGTTCCGCATCTGGTTCGAGATCGAAGCGCACGCCTTGGATGCCCAGGCGATGCTCGGTGTCGTCCCGAAATCGGCGGCGCGCAAGGTGTGGCGGCGCGGCAAGTGGCGAATTTCCCGCATCGACGCCATCGAGCGCAAGACCAAGCACGACGTCATCGCTTTTCTCACCAATCTTGCCGCGCACGTCGGCCCCGAGGCGCGGTTCATCCACCAAGGCATGACCTCATCGGACGTGCTCGATACCTGTCTCGCCGTCCAGCTCGCCCAGGCGGCCGATATCCTCCTCGCCGACGTCGATCGCGTGCTGGCGGCGCTGCGGAAGCGGGCGCTCGAGCACAAGCGCACGCCGTGCGTGGGGCGCAGTCACGGCATCCACGCCGAGCCGACGACATTCGGCCTTAAGCTCGCGGGGTTCTATGCCGAATTCGCTCGCGCGCGCGCGCGTCTCGTCGCCGCGCGCCGCGAGATCGCCACCTGCGCCATCTCCGGGGCAGTCGGCACCTTCGCCAACGTCGACCCGTTCGTCGAACGTCATGTCGCAAGGAAGCTCGGGCTCGCAATCGAACCGGCGTCCACCCAGGTCATTCCCCGCGACCGCCACGCCATGTTCTTCGCCACGCTCGGCGTCGTCGCCTCGTCGATCGAACGTCTGGCGACCGAAATCCGCCATTTGCAACGCAGCGAGGTGCGCGAGGTCGAGGAGTATTTCAGCTCCGGCCAGAAGGGATCGTCGGCGATGCCGCACAAGCGCAACCCGGTGCTGTCCGAGAACCTCACCGGCCTTGCCCGCGTGGTGCGCGCCAGCGTGATCCCGGCGCTCGAGAACGTTGCCTTGTGGCACGAGCGCGACATATCGCATTCATCGGTCGAGCGCGTATTCGCGCCCGACGCCACGATCGCGCTCGACTTCGCGCTCACGCGGCTCGCCGGATTGATCGACAGGCTGATCGTCTATCCCGACCGCATGCGGGCGAACCTTGATGCGCAAGGCGGGCTCATGCATTCGCAGCGCGTGCTCCTCGCCCTCACCCAGGCCGGACTCAGCCGCGAGGGCGCCTACAAGATCGTCCAGCGCAACGCCATGCGAAGCTGGTCAAAAGGGGAAAATTTCCTCGCGCTGCTCGCGGCAGACAAGGATGTGACGGCGGTACTCGCGCGAGCGAAGCTGGCGAAGCTCTTCGATCTCGGTTATCACCTGAAGCACGTCGACACGATCTTCCGCCGCGTGTTCGGCGCGACGAAAAAGCGCGCTCGGCGCCGTTGAAATCCAGTCGCGCGGCTACTTCGTTTCCTTGGCGAGCTGCTCTTTGGCCATCGTGGAAAGGCGTTCGATCTCGCGCGCGAGCTGATGGGCGTCGATGGTCACTCCCTTGGCGCCGAGATCCTTGATTACCTTGTCGACCACGTCCTGATCGCCCGGCTTCTCGAAATCGGCCGCAACCACGCTCTTGGCGTATGTTTCCGCGGCGTCGCCCGAAAGGCCCATTTTTCCCGCCGCCCAAAGGCCGAGCAGCCGGTTGCGCCGCGCGGTGACCTTGAAGCGCACGTCCTGGTCGTGCTTGTACTTGGCCTCGAACGCTTTCTCGCGCTCATCGAACGTGGTCATGTCGGGCCTCGTCCTCTTGCCTTTCCGGAATACCGGCAACCCGTTTTTGGCGCTTGCCGGCGAGCGGTGCCCCTTATACCTGTAGATCGTCGGTGTTTGTAGAGGCATTTCCGGGATTAGCCGCGCGCCGGACGCTCCGTCTAACTATGTGCACAGTCGTCATTCTTCGCCGTCCCGGCCATGCGTGGCCGCTCATTTTCGCCTCCAATCGCGACGAGATGCGCGACCGTCCCTGGAAGCCGCCGGCGCGCCATTGGGGCGATCGCCCGCAAGTCACCGGCGGCCTCGACAAGCTCGCCGGCGGGACATGGCTCGGTCTCAATGACGATGGCGTGCTGGCGGCGGTGCTCAACCGACCGGGCACGCTCGGGCCGCTTCCCGGCCTGCGGTCGCGCGGCGAGTTGGTGTTGGAGGCGCTCGATCACTCCGATGCCGTCGCCGCCGTCGACGCGTTGTCGGGCCTCAACGCCAAGGCCTACCGCGCCTTCAACATGGTGGTCGCCGACAATCGCGACGCATTCTGGATCAAGTCGCTCGGCGAGGCCGATACGGCACGCGTGGCGATCGCCGAGATTCCCGAGGGGTTGTCGATGATCACCGGGCGCGATCGCAACGACATCGAGAGCGCGCGCATCCGCTTTCACCTGCCGCGTTTCGCGGCCGCGCGCGCACCGGACCCCGATCGTGACGACTGGGCGGCGTGGGAGGGATTGTTGGCGAGCCGCGAGGCCGAAGCCGACGCCGGTCCGCATGGTGCGATGAGTATTGTCACCGACACCGGTTTCGGGACGATGTCTTCATCGCTGGTCGCGCTGCCCTCGGTCGAGCGTTCGGCGGAGATCAAGCCGATCTGGCGGTTCTCGGCCGCGCCATCCGATTCGACCCACTTCTCGCGCATAACGCTCTGAATTCGCTATGGTTACGCGCCGTTGCGGCGCAGCGACGGGGGCGATATATAGAGGCTCCGACGCGGGCGTCCCTCGCCGTCCGCACGCCTCGATGCGCTCCTGGGTTGGCGCTCGATCGAGGCGCTCACCCGCCGGCCCCGCCCAATCGCCATGACCCGACGCCGACAGATCTACGAAGGCAAGGCAAAGATCCTCTTCGAGGGTCCGGAGCCGGGCACGGTTGTGCAGTATTTCAAGGATGACGCCACCGCGTTCAACGCCAAGAAGCGCGGCGTCATCACCGGCAAAGGCGTCCTCAACAACCGGATCTCGGAATACTTGATGACCCGGCTGGGCGAGATCGGCGTGCCGACGCATTTCGTGCGCCGGCTCAACATGCGCGAGCAGCTCGTGCGCGAGGTCGAAATTATTCCCATCGAGGTCGTCGTGCGCAACGTCGCGGCGGGAAGTTTTTCGGAGCGCTTCGGCGTGCCCGAGGGCCAGGCGCTCTCGCGTTCGATCGTCGAGTATTATTACAAGAGCGACCAGCTCGGCGATCCGATGGTATCGGAGGAACACATCACCGCGTTCGGCTGGGCCAATGCCCAGGACCTCGACGACATGATGGCGCTGGCCCTGCGCATCAACGATTTCCTGCTGGGCCTTTTCCTTGGCGTCAGTCTGCGTCTGGTCGATTTCAAGATCGAGTTCGGCCGCCTGTGGACCGATGACGAAATGCAGATCGTGCTCGCCGACGAGATCAGTCCCGACACCTGCCGGCTTTGGGATGTAAAGACCGGCGAAAAACTCGACAAGGACCGCTTCCGTCGCGACTTGGGCCAGGTCGAGGAAGCATACCAGGAAGTGGCGCGCCGCCTCGGCATTCTGCCCGAGGGCGGCCCGCGCGACCTCAAAGGCCCTAAGACGATGCAATGAAGGCGAAGGTCCACGTCACCCTCAAATCGGGCGTGCTCGATCCGCAAGGCATGGCGATCGCGCACGCGCTCGAAAATCTCGGCTTCAGCGGCGTCGGCGACGTGCGCCAGGGCAAGTACATCGAAATCGAATTGGCCGAAAACGACCGCGCCGCCGCCGAACGTACGGTCAAGCAGATGTGCGAAAAGCTGCTGGCCAACGCCGTGATCGAAAACTACGCGATCGAGCTGGTGGGATGAAGACCGCCGTCGTCGTATTCCCGGGATCCAATCGCGAGCAAGACGTCGCCGATGCGCTCGGGCGCGCGACCGGCCGTCAGCCGGCGATGATCTGGCATCGCGACAGCGAATTGCCGCCGGCCGATCTGATCGTGCTGCCGGGCGGATTCTCGTATGGCGATTATTTGCGCTGCGGCGCGTTGGCCGCGCGCTCGCCGATCATGCGCGAGGTGGCGGCGCAAGCCGGCAAGGGAGTGGCGGTACTCGGCATCTGCAACGGTTTCCAGATACTGTGCGAAACGGGATTGCTGCCGGGCGTGTTGCTGTCGAACGCCTCGTTGAAATTCTGCTGTCGCGACATCCACCTGCGCGTCGAGACCAGCCAAAGCCTGTTCACTCAGCGCTACGCGACCGGCGCGGTGATCAAGGTGCCGGTGGCTCATCACGACGGCAATTATTTCGCCGACGCCGCGACGCTCGATCGCATCGAGGACCGCGGCCAGGTGGCGTTTCGCTACTGCTCGGCCGACGGCGCGCTCGGGGCGGCGCATAATCCTAACGGCTCGGCGCGCAGCATCGCCGGCGTCTTCAACGACACCAAGAACGTGCTGGGCCTGATGCCCCACCCCGAGAACGCCACCGATCCGGCGCTCGGCGCGATCGACGGCCGCGGACTCTTCGAATCGCTGGCGGACGCGCTCGCGTGAGCACGCGCGCGGCGATGCCCAAGGCCCGTCCGAACGATTTGATGGGCCTGAGCGACGAGGAATTCGACCGCGTGGTCGCCATCCTCGGTCGCGATCCCACTCTGACCGAGCTCGGCATTTTTTCGGTGATGTGGAGCGAACACTGCTCGTACAAATCATCGAAGAAATGGCTGAAAACGCTGCCGACCGAGGCGCCGTGGGTGATCTGCGGGCCGGGCGAGAACGCCGGCGTCATCGACATCGGCGACGGCGAGGCGGCGATTTTCAAGATGGAGAGCCACAACCACCCGTCGTTCATCGAGCCCTACCAAGGCGCGGCGACGGGTGTCGGCGGCATCATGCGCGACGTGTTCACCATGGGCGCCCGGCCGATCGCCAACATGAACGCGCTCCGCTTCGGCGATCCGGCGCATTCCAAGACGCGCCATCTGGTCGCCGGCGTCGTCGCCGGGATCGGCGGATACGGCAACTGCGTCGGCGTGCCGACGGTCGGCGGCGAGACCAACTTTCACGCCTCGTACAACGGCAACTGCCTGGTCAACGCGATGACCGTCGGGCTGGCGCGCAGCGACCGCATCTTCTATTCGGCCGCCGCCGGCCCGGGAAATCCCGTGGTCTATGTCGGCGCCAAGACCGGACGCGA
This sequence comes from Alphaproteobacteria bacterium, assembly GCA_035250945.1. Classification (GTDB taxonomy): domain Bacteria; phylum Pseudomonadota; class Alphaproteobacteria; order CACIAM-22H2; family CACIAM-22H2; genus DATFES01. The sequence continues at coordinate 7,239 of DATFES010000093.1, forward strand.
CGGCATCCATGGCGCGACCATGGCCTCTGCGGAGTTCGACGAGCGATCGGACGAGAAGCGCCCGACCGTGCAGGTCGGCGACCCGTTCACCGAGAAGCTGCTGATCGAAGCGTGCCTTGAGTTGATGGCGACCGACGCCATCGTCGCGATCCAGGACATGGGCGCGGCCGGGCTGACCTCCTCGTCGGTCGAGATGGCGGGCAAGGGCGGGCTCGGTATCGAACTCGATCTCGACCTGGTGCCGACGCGCGAGCCGGGGATGTCGGCGTACGAGATCATGCTCTCCGAAAGCCAGGAGCGCATGCTGATGATCTTGAAGCCCGAGCGCGAGGCCTTGGCGCGGCGCATCTTCGACAAATTCGAGCTCGATTGCGCGACGATCGGCCGCGTGACCGAGAGCGGCACGATCGTCGTCAGGAAAAGCGGCCGGGTGGAGGCCGAGATACCGCTGGCCCCCATCGCCACCGAGGCGCCGGAATACGACCGGCCATGGACGCCGAGCCCCAAGCGGCCAGCGCTCGCGCCGGGCGACGTTCCGGCCATCGATCCGGCTCGCGCGCTAAAGACGTTGCTGGCTTCGCCGGATCTCGCCAGCCGGCGCTGGATCTGGGAGCAATACGACTATTTGGTGCGCGGCCACACGGCGCAGCGGCCGGGCGGCGACGCGGCCGTGGTGCGAATT
>DATFES010000149.1:0-2852 GCA_035250945.1 Alphaproteobacteria bacterium
GACAAGAACGTGATTGAGCGTGGCGTGCAACGAGCCGAAGTAACACGGCCGCGGCTTCATGTACTCGGCCTCGGGCAGTTCGGCGCAGGCCGCGTAAAGGCGGCGATTGGCCCACTGGTTGTAACGCGCGAAGGTGCGGAAATACTCGTGCTTCATGGCGTGCCGGGACTAGGGGGGCGGCGCTGGCGCCTCGCGGATAAGCGTGAGCGAGGCGACGCCGATCGTCAACCGGTCGATTCGCCATGACCGACATCGTCCGTCGTCGCCGGGTGTGATCCGCATCACAGACCGAAGGGGGCGGCGAGGCCTACCACTGCCGACATAAGACCGATCAGGAGGACCAGATGGCCGATATCATGCTCAAGGCGCTCGACGGCGGATTAGCGGCGATAGCCGAGAGCGAGATCGCCTCGCTCAAAGGCGCGCTCAGGGGAGCGCTGTGCCTTCCAGGAGACCCCGGCTACGAGGAAGCGCGAACGATCTGGAACGCGACGGTGGACCGCCGACCGGCGATGGTCGTCCGCGCCGCCGGCGCCGCCGATGTCATGCACGCCGTCGATTTCGCGCGCACGCGCAAAGCCCTGCTTGCGGTACGCGGCGGCGGCCATAACATCGCCGGAAACGCCGTGTGCGACGGCGGTCTGATGCTCGATCTTTCTCCGATGCGCTCGGTCCGCGTCGACTTGAAGACGAAGCGCGCCCATGTCGGGCCCGGCGCCACGCTCGGCGACGTCGACAAGGAGACGCAGGCCTTCGGTCTTGCCGTGCCCGTGGGCGTCAATTCGACCACCGGCATCGCCGGGCTCACGCTCGGCGGCGGTTTCGGCTGGATCACCCGTAAATTCGGCTTGACGGTGGACAGTTTGGCGAGCGTCGACATCGTCACCGCCGACGGCAAGCTGCGTCACGCCGATGCCAAGGAGAACGCCGATCTGTTTTGGGCCGTACGCGGCGGCGGCGGAAACTTTGGCGTCGTGACGTCGTTCGAGTTCGAGCTCCACGACGTCGGGCCGCAAGTGCTCTCAGGCCTGATCGTGCATCCGCTGCGCGAAGCGCCCAAGCTGCTTCGCGAATTCCGCAAGATCGTCGCCACCGCGCCGGACGAGCTCACTTGCTGGGTGGTGATGCGTAAAGCGCCGCCGCTGCCCTTCATCCCTGCCAAGTGGCATGGACGCGAGGTGATGGTGTTCGCGCTGTGCTACTGCGGCGATGCGCAGAGCGGCGAAAAATCGATCGCCGCGATTCGCGCTCTTGGCGCGCCGATCGCCGAAGCGATCGGCCCCAGCCCCTTCGTCGGCTGGCAAACGGCGTTCGATCCGCTGCTCACCCCTGGGGCCCGCAATTACTGGAAGAGCCACGACTTCACGACGCTGTCCGACGAGGCCGTCGGCGCGATCGTCGACGCGGCCGGCCGTCTGCCGAGCGACGAGTGCGAGGTGTTCATCGCCCATGTCGGCGGCGCGATGAGCCGCATCGCGGCGGACGCCACCGCTTATCCGCAGCGCGCATCGCACTTCATCATGAACGTCCATACGCGCTGGCGCGACCCGGCCGACGACGAGACCTGCATCGCCTGGGCGCGCGCGTTGTTCACGGCGACGGCGCCGCATGCAACGGGAAGCGTCTATGTCAATTTCATGCCGGATGACGAGGCCGAACGTGTCGCGCCCGCATACGGGACCAACTATCGCCGGCTCGCCGAAATCAAGCGGCGATACGATCCTGGCAACCTGTTTCGCATGAACCAGAACATCGCCCCCGCAACGTCCGACGCGGCGGCGGCGGAATGAAATCGAAATCGTGCGGGCGCTTAATCTTAACGAGGCGCCCGCGCCTTCGCTTTCGGGCTTGGTTAACGTAGATGCGTCCCGACGCCGCGCGGCTGACATTAACGACGGAGTCGTGATAGCCTCAGCCCACATCTGCGACAGAATGCCGATCTCGCAGCGCGGACTTTGGGGGCCAGTGGAGTGCATCGCCCGAGCGGATTCAAACCGGCCAAATTTGCCCGCAACTCGCGGCGAAGGTCGGTCGGGCGTTGGGCCGTAATCGCCGTTGCCGCGCTCGCAATCTTCGGCGCCCATGTCGGGACGCGGGCGCAGACGCCGCCGTCGCCGTCGCCGGGGGTCGCCACCTTCGAGAAGATCGCCGACGTTCTTAACCATCGGCGCTGCGTCAATTGCCATCAACGCGAATCGCCGCTGATGGGCGACACCGGGAGGGCTCATGTGCCGCGCGTGGCGCGTGCCCCGGAGCGTGGACGCGCCAGGACGCCCGCCTGCACCAGCTGCCATCGAGCGGCAAACGACGTCGCTTCGGGCGTTCCCGGCGCCCCCAACTGGAGGCTGCCGCCCGTCGCACTGGCCTGGGCCGGAAAATCGAAGGCGCAGCTTTGCCGGGATCTAAAGAACCCAGCGACCAACGGCAACCGCTCGCTCCAGGCGCTGGTCTCCTTCATGACGCACGATCCATTGGCGCTGTGGGCATGGTCGCCCGGGCTCAATCGAACCGCCGTCCTCATTCCTCACTCGGAATTCGTCGGCCTGCTCAATCTTTGGGTGGAATCCGGCGCCCCCTGCCCTGGCTAAATCGTCGACCGGCGCCCACTCTACCGCGCCGCCGGATTCGCGAGATACAAGGGCGAGGACCGATAAATATGCCCTCATGGTGGCGCGGCGCATGCGCCGCGCCCTCACCCTGAGCCGCGTGCCCATCCTCGATGCTTCGACAGGCTCAGCATGAGGATGGGCACGCGAGTCGAAGGGCGAACCATGAGGGCGCGCGACATGATTACGCTAACGCGGATCACGCTCTCGTTGACCGGTCGTCCGCCGTGATATACCGTTTAGGTT
>DATFES010000155.1:0-4955 GCA_035250945.1 Alphaproteobacteria bacterium
TCAACGCCTCGACCATCTTCCGTTCCCGGTCGCGCAGGTGTTTCTTCTCCAGCGATGAGCCGACGCGGGCGCGAAGGAGAGTGGGATCGAACGGTTTCGCAAGGTAGTCGTCGGCGCCCGCTTCTATGCAGCGGACGATCGAATCGAGTTCGCTCAACGCCGAGATCATGATGACGGGAATTTCCTGGAGTCGCGGGTTCCGCTTCAGAGACGTAAGGACGTCGTAGCCGCTGATTCCGGGCATCATAAGATCGAGCAGGACAAGATCGACGTTCTCGTTGTCGACCAGGGCCAGCGCAATGGCGCCGTCCTCCGCCTGAAGCACGGTATGGCCTTGACGCTGCAGCCGACGGGCGAGGAGGTCACGGTTCGAAGCGTTATCGTCCACCACCAGGATTCGGCTGGGTCTTACGGCCACAAGGCTGGCTTCATTCGCCGCTATCGGGCGGACCGTCTTGAGCAGGCCTTCAACCATACTCGCCCGTGCGACGGTCTCGGTAATTCCTCCCGATCGCGCCGCGGCGGCGCCGGAGAACGAAACCAGACTGTCGACCCGGTCGAGAAGCAAGTTGGCCTCCGCCAGCAACTTGTCGAGATCGGCGACGAACGCGTCCGCGCCGCCTTCCGCCGCGTCCTCGCGCAGCATCTCCCCATACCCCTTGATTGCGTTGATGGGGGTGCGCAGGTCATGGCCGATCGTCCGGCGATACTCCGTCAAATCCGCGCCGCCGTCGGTCCGGCGAACCGTCGCCGGATCGAGCAGGCCGAGGATGAGGCGATGAAGATTACGACTGGCGTCAAGGATGCGCTGAAGATCGTCGGTGGACTGCCTACGGTCGGCCTGCGCCGCGTCGTCCATCAGCATCTCGGCATAACCCATGATGGCGATCGCGGGGGCGCTCAATTCCTGCCGCACGTAGGCGACAAGTGCTCGTTCAGTTCGCCGATCGGCATCTTGGTTGGTTTGATCGGTCGTGGCACTAACTCCGTTCCCAACGCATGGGCGCCGGCGACGTCCGCTCAGGCCGCTTCGGTCGCAAGCAAGGCGGCGATCTTGCCGAGCAGACGCGAAATTTCGACCGGCTTGGTGTCGTAATCGTCGCAGCCCACTTCCATCGCCCTCTCGCGATCGCCGGCCATGGCGTGCGCGGTGAGCGCGATTACCGGAATGCCTCGCGTGGCGTCGTTGGCCTTGATTCGGCGCGTCGCCTCCCATCCGTCGATCACCGGCAGGCTCATGTCCATCAAGACGAGGTCGGGCAGCTCCGACGCCGCCATTTCAGCGCCTTGTTTACCGTCGGTCGCGATGACGACCTCGTATCCGCTGCGGGTCAGTCGGCGCGAAAGCATGTCGCGATTCATCTCATTGTCCTCGACCAAGAGTATTTTTGCCATCGGCTACCCCGTCGATACGTCGTTCAGTTAACGGCGCGCTCCGCCTCGCGGGCGGGCTTTCCTAGGCGATCGCGCACTGCTGCGGCCAGTTCCGTCAGATAGGCCTGATCCTTGGGGATGATCCGTTCGGTCTGTCCGCTCAGGGTACGGGCATCCTCCGCGGTCAGCTCTTTCGCCGTCACCACAATGACCGGGACCTTTGCAAGCGCCGGCCTTTTGCCCAGCTCGCGCAGAAATTCGAAGCCGTCCATGTTCGGCATCAGCAAGTCGAGCAATATCAGGTTCGGAGCCGGATGGCTGGCAAGCCACTCCAGACCGGCTTGGCCGTCGCCTGCGGCGGAAGCGATGTATCCCATACCCGTCAATGAATGACAGAGCAGATCACGGGTTGGAAGATCATCCTCCACGACCAGGATCGAGGTATTGCTCGGACTGGCGCAATGCTCGCGCAGGATCGCCGTCAGGCGCTGTCGGTCGATGGGTTTGGTTACGAAATCCGCGGCGCCCAAAGGGATCGCCATGCCGCGCTCGTTGAGAACGGTGACCATGATCACTGGAATATCGCGCAGCACGATGTCGGCCTTGAGCGCCTTGAGTGCGCCCCAGCCGTCCATTTGCGGCATCAATATATCGAGCGTGATCGCCTGCGGCCGGTGCGCACGGGCGAGCGCCAGCGCCTCGACGCCGTTGCTAGCCGAAATGACGCGGTAACCCTCCTTTTCCAGAGTCTTGCCAAGCAGGTCGCATACCGACGGATCGTCGTCCACCACCAGCACCGTGGCGCGCCCGTCCGCCGGCGCGGCCGCCGGCGCAGTTGCCGGCACTTCCACGGCGGCAGGCGCGACGGCTTGATCGGGAAGCCGAATGATGAAGGTCGAGCCTTGACCCGGCGTGCTTTCGACCGTCACATCGCCGCCCAGCATGGCGCAGAAATGCTTGGTGATGGCGAGTCCGAGTCCCGTCCCGCCGAATCGCTTGGTGGTCGAGGCATCGGCCTGGCTGAACGCCTCGAAAAGCCGACCGAGCTCCTCCTGCGTCATGCCAACGCCGGTGTCCGACACCCGAAAGCAGACATGGGATCCGTCCTCGCGCGCCGCCGTCAGCGTCAGCGTGCCCTTGTCGGTGAACTTGTTGGCGTTGCTCATCAAGTTGAGCAGGCACTGCTTGACCTTGGTTTGGTCGGAACGGAAACTGCCGATATCGGTCGGGCAGACCACGGCGATGATATTCTCGCTCTTGTCGGCGAGGGGTTTGACGATGGACACCACCTCCTTGACGAGCGACTGGATATCGACCGGCTCGATGAAGACGTCCATTTTACCGGCCTCGATCTTCGATAAATCGAGGATATTGTTGATCAGGCCGAGTAGGTGCCGGCCGGCGCTTTCGATTTTCTGCAGGTCCGCGATGGGTTCCTCGTCGCCCTTGTCGGCGGCGTCCTCTTGCAGGATCTCGCTGTAGCCGATGATGGCGTTGAGCGGCGTGCGCAGCTCGTGGCTCATGTTGGCGAGGAAGCTCGACTTGGTCTGGTTGGCTTCGTCGGCGGCGTCGCGCGCAACTTGCAGCTCTTGAACGAGGTCCGCAAGCTCGGCTTCGTGCTGCTTAAGCTCGGTGATGTCCGTGTATATAGCGACGACGCCGCCGTTCGCCGTCACGCGTTCGCTGACGCGGACCCAACGTCCGTCCGAGCGATGCTGGATATGCGGCTCGCCGGGATTGCGGTGCCGCGCCAGACGCTGGGCCAACCAGGCCTCGCCATCTTTTTTCGCGTCCTCGATCAGCCCGCGATCGATCGCGGATCTGACGATCCGTTCGAACGACGTGCCGGCCACCATCGTATCGCGATGGCCCGGAAAAAGCTCCTTGTAGCGCGTGTTGCAGACGATCAACTTGTCCTCGGCGTCGTATAGCGAGAAGCCCTCGGAAATCGCTTCGATTGCTTCGGTCAGTCGCATTCGCGCTTCGCGGAGCTCCTTGAGGTTGGTCTCCTCCATTTCGACGGCGGTCGCGCGGAAAATAGCCAGCGACTCCGCCATGCGCCCGATCTCGTCGGCGCCTCCCTGCGGCAACGGCGATCGTAGATCGCCAGCGGCCAGCGCCAACGTACGGTCGCTGAGTTCCCTGAGACGCACGATGAGATTGCGCCCGACATAGAGCCAGACGATGAGCGCCGAACTGATCAGGCTGAGGCTCACCGCAATCACAAGCACCCAAGTGCTGAAGCGCACCACGGTGAGGGCCTTGGCGTTCGCGTCCGTGATGTCCTGCGTGGCGGCAATCGTAAGGCTCGCGACTTTGGTCGTGAGGCTTTGCGACAGCGCGGCGTTTTCGCTCAACAGCTTGGTGCCATCCGTAATCAAGGCGATTTCACGCAGCCGCAACGCCGGAATGCTATCGTTCCCGACCGCGAAAGGCCGCAGCTTGGCAGTGGCCTCGATCAGGAGCGAACGCAGGCGTGGGTCGAACTCGTTCGTCAGTCGCTCTAGCTCGTTTAACGCCTGCTGGAGGCGAAAGCCGATGACTCGTACGCCGCTGTCGGTGTCGGCCGTCGACGCGCGCTGCAACAGGTCGCTGACGGTGGAAGTCGCCACCTGGGATGTCTGCAGCGCGCGGAACCACGCGAGGGATTTCTCGAATTCGGCATCGACCTCGCGACGCATTGCCGCGGGTAACGTGGGGTCCAATCTGGATCGGCGCCATTGGGTGATCGCCTGATCCATCACCTCGCTCCATGGCGCCAGCAACTGCTGTATGGCCGCCGCCGCTTCGCCCGCGTCGCGCAGCAAATTCTTCTTTCGCTCGCCGAGAATCAGGCGATTGTTCACCAAGGCATCGAGCCCCGTGAGATTGGCGTTCAATCGCTTAATATCGGACTCGAGGTCCTGTATGACCGAATTATCGACGCCGGCGGTCGTGAGGTCGGTCAGGCGCTCGTAAAGCGCGCTCTCGTCGCTCTCGATTTCTTGAGCGCGTTTGTCCTTCTCGGCTTGGTTTGCGGCCGTAAGCAATGCCGGCGCCGCGGCAACGATTCGCTCCGCGTGCCGTGCAAGGTCTTGGGATTTTAGCGCCGCCGGCGTGCGTCGCTGCGTGATCAATCCCAGAGCGTCTCCGAACTCGTGGAAGGAATAGAAAGCCGCGGCGGCGCCAAGAATGGCGAAGGCGCTGACGGCGAAGAACGCCAGCAACAGCCGGCCCCGTACGCCCAGCCGCGATAGCACCCCCGACCGGCGTGGTATATCGGAGGGGCTCGCCGCGAGCCGGCCTTCCATCGCCTAGGGCTTGTCCGAAGCGGCCAGATCGCGGGCGCTGAGATACCCACGATCCGCCAAATTCGTCCAACTGATCTGCTGCTTGCGGAAAGCGGAATAACTTTCATAGATCTTCCGCGTCAGAGCATCCTTGTTGGCGGATTCGGCCATCACGTCATTGCTGGCCTTGCCAAGCGCCTGGATCAGCGCGTCATCGAACTTGCGGATTTCGATGCTCTGGTCCTGCATCAATTCTTGCAGGGACTTTGCGTTGTTGGCGTTGAACTCGGCGAGCGAATACGTGTACTCGGC
>DATFES010000165.1:0-3861 GCA_035250945.1 Alphaproteobacteria bacterium
GACGTACGCCCACGCTTTCATGACCGCGCCGGTTTCGATGTTTTCGACCTCGACATGGGTGCGGTGGTACCCGCTGGGCAAGTGGGTCCCCTCCAGACGATCCAAGGCCCCGAGTTCCGCATCGCCGACAGCGAACACCTCGCCCGCGACGCGATGGCCGACGCCGGGCTCGTCGATCATCACCGGCGAGTACCAAGGGCCGGTCAATATCAGCGCAAAACGCCCGCACGTCCTAAAACGGCCGACGAACGCCGTCGATTTCATGCCCGTCGCGTGATTGGGAAACCCGCGTTTGAGCGTGCCGTAGACGAATACATTGTGCATCGGCGTTCTCGAATTTTCGTGGCCTTGGACGCGCCGGCGGAATATTACATGATCGCGTCGCGACCGCGCCGGCCGAACGCGCCGGTGGCGCAAGGGCGCGACAACCGCGGCGTCGAGGATCACCAGGGAAAGAAGATGACCACTCATTTTATCGTGCACGACAAGGCCGACACGGTGGGCGTGGTTGTCGTCGAAGGCATCAAGCCCGGCGATGCGCTCACCGGCTGGGTGATGGAGAACGACTCCACCCTGAAGCTCAAGGCGCTGGACGCGATTCCGCTCGGCCACAAGATCGCCCTCAAGGACATCAAGAAGGGCGAAACGCTGCTCAAATACGGCCACGACATCGGCCGCGCCGTGTCGGCGATCGGCAGGGGCCGTCATGCCCATGTCCACAACGTCAAGACCAAAAGGTGGTAGCCATGGCCAAAGCGATCGCCAAGCGCCGCGGGAACGGCGGCGACCTCGCCTTCCGGGGATATCGACGCGCCAACGGCCGTGTCGGCGTGCGCAACCACGTAATCGTCCTGCCGCTCGACGACCTGTCGAACGCCGCCGCCGAGGCGGTGGGGAACAATATCAAGGGCGTGATGGCGTTGCCCCATGCATACGGCCGGCTGCAATTCGGCGAGGATCTCGAACTCCATTTCCGCACGCTGATCGGCACCGGCTCGAGCCCGAATGTCGCCGCCTGCGTCGTCATCGGCATCGAGCCCGGCTGGACCGGTCGCGTCGTCGAGGGGATCAGGAAGACCGGCAAGCCGGCCGCCGGGTTCGCCATCGAAGGCAAGGGCGACCTCAAGACGATCGCCGATGCCTCGCGCGCGGCGAAGGACTTTCTGCATTGGGCGAGCGAGCTGCAGCGCGAGCCGTGTCAGATCGACGAGCTGTGGGTGTCGACCAAGTGCGGCGAAAGCGACACCACCTCGGGCCTCGCCTCGTGCCCGACGGTCGGCGATCTCATCGACAAGATCGATCCGCTCGGCGCCACCACCTGCTTCGGCGAGACCTCGGAGATCACCGGGGCCGAAATCGTCTGCGCCAGCCGCGGCGCCACCAAGCAGATCGGCGAGAAGTTTCTCGCCACATGGCGGGCCTACAACGCGATGATCGAGCGCCACAAGACAAACGACCTTTCCGAATCGCAGCCGACCAAGGGGAATATCGCGGGCGGCCTGACCACGATCGAGGAAAAGGCGTTCGGCAATTTGGCGAAGATCGGCAAGAAGACTACGTACATCGACGTTCTCAAGCCGGCCGAAGCGCCCGGCAAGGGTCCCGGCCTTTATTTCATGGACACATCATCCGCCGCCGCCGAGTGCGTGACGCTGCAGGCCGCGGCGGGGTTCGTCGTCCATCTGTTTCCCACCGGGCAGGGCAACGTCATCGGCAATCCGATCGAGCCGGTGATCAAGCTCACCGCCAACCCGAAGACCGCGCGCGAAATGAGCGAGCACATCGATCTCGACGTGTCAGGGATATTGCGGCGCGAAATGACGCTGGACGAAGCCGGCGACCGACTGATCGACATCATGATCCGCACGTGCAATGGACGCCTGACCGCCGCCGAGGCGCTGGGGCATCGCGAGTTCGTGCTGACCAAGCTTTACCAGAGCGCCTGATCGCGTTCCTCCGGCGTCGAGGCAAGTCAGGGCACAGGAAAACATGTGAGGGACGAAGCCACATTGCAGGTCTCGATCTGGCGGGGCGGCGGCGAAGGTCGGTTCGTCGACTACGCCGTGCCGCGGCGGCCGAGCCAGACGGTGCTCGACGTGGTCACCTGGGTGCAGCGACATCTCGATCGTACGCTGAGCTACCGGTTTGCCTGCCGGGTCGGCATGTGCGGGTCGTGCGCCATGACGGTCAATGGACGGCCGCGTTGGACCTGCCGTACCCATGTCGACCGGGCGGCAAAAGGCGGCCGGCTGACGGTGGCGCCATTGCGAAATCTGCCGGTGATCAAGGACCTCGCCTGCGACATGACGGAGTTCTTCGACAAATGGGCGCGCGCAAAAGGATTTTTCGCGCCCGCCGCGTCGCGATCGGACGACTTCGCCGTCGTGCGGCCGTCGACCCTTGAGCGCGCCGCCGCCGATGCGGCAATCGAGTGTATCGGCTGTGGCGTCTGCTATGCGGCGTGCGATGTCGTTACCTGGAATGCCGACTACCTAGGGCCCGCCGCGCTCAACCGCGCTTGGACGTTGGTCAACGACGTCCGCGATGGAGCGCAAGCCGAGCGCCTCGGCGCGGTCGCCGGCGATGCCGGGTGTCATGCCTGCCACAGCCAGCAGGGTTGCCGCGAGCACTGTCCGAAGCGGCTCAATCCGACGGCTTCGATCGCTGGCTTGAAGCGCCGGGTGGCGCAGGCGGCGCTCAAGGGCCGACTATAAGGCCGCGCGCAGTGCGCACAACCGACGCCTCGGTACGGCACGAAACCTGGCTATGGCTTGCCCAGCGGGCGAGCGCGTTGGTGTTGGCGGGGTGCGTTCTTATTCATCTTGTAACAATCGTGCTCGCGGTGCGCGGCGGGCTCAACGCCGCCGAGATCCTCGGCCGTACGCGCGGCGATCTTGGCTGGCTTGCCTTCTATTCGATATTCGTTCTGGCGGTGGCGATTCATGCGCCCATTGGGCTGCGCGCCATTGTCCGCGAAATGACCCCCTGGCGCGGCCGCTCGCTCGATATCGTCGCCGCGGTGGCGGCGGTGTCGCTTGCATGGTTCGGCTGGCGAGCCATCGGCGGGCTCTTCGTATGAAATCAGGCCACGTCGTTGCCGCCTGGCGGGGTCGCGCGCACGCAAACTATGTCGCCTTCCTGGTCCATCGGCTGTCCGGCGTACTGCTCGCCTTGTTCCTGCCGGCGCATTTCTGGGCGCTCGGACAGGCGGTTCAGGGCGAAGCGGCGCTTGACGGCGTTCTTCGCTGGTCGGAACGGCCCTCGGTCAAGCTCGCCGAGACCGTGTTGGTGATCCTCCTTGCCGCCCACCTCGCCGGCGGACTCCGCGTATTGGCGATCGAGTTTCTCGCCTGGCGCGATTGGCAAAAGACGATGGCGGCGCTTGTCGCCGGATTTAGCGTCGCCATGGGCTTGCTGTTCTTGCTGAACATGGCGAGCCCCGCTTGACGCTCGCCGCCGGACTCCTGATCGCCGCGGGCGCCTTTCTCGCGGCGTTCGCTTCGGGCCTCGCCGGTTTCGCCTTCGCGCTCGTTGCCTCGGGCGTCCTGCTCAACGTCCTGTCGCCGATCGAGGCGGTGCCGGTCATTCTTGCCGGCAGCATTCTTTCGCAGTTCGCCACCCTGCCGGCGCTGCGTCACGCCGTTCGCTGGCGGCGGCTATGGCCGTTTCTTCTCGGCGGCGCGCTTGGCGTGCCGTTCGGGGTCGAGCTGTTGCAAATAGCCGATCCGGGAACGTTCCGCTTCGGCGTCGGCGTGTTCCTGATCGCTTATAGCGGCTACATGCTGCTGCGGCCGCGGCCGGCGCCGATTGGCGTCGGCAGTCGCGCGGCGGATGGCGCGATCGGCCTAGTCGGCGGCGTCA
>DATFES010000169.1:0-7045 GCA_035250945.1 Alphaproteobacteria bacterium
CCGCGCCTATGTGGCTTGGGGCGGCTACGCCTATGGCCCCGGGCTCGACGGCGATCCGGCGCACGATCTGTTCCAGCGGCGGCTCGGCGGCGTCGAGGCGGTGGTGCAGAACCAGGACAATCGCGAGCATGACCTGCTCGATAGCGACGACTATTATCAGTTCGAAGGCGGGCTTGCGGCGGCGGTGCGTCACGCCGCGGGACGCGCGCCATCGGTCTATCATCTCGATCATTCACGGCCCGAGTTTCCGCGCGTGCATACGCTCGAGGAAGAGATCGCGCGCATCGTCCGCGCCCGCGTGGTCAATCCGAAATGGATCGCCGGCGTGATGCGCCACGGCTACAAGGGCGCCTTCGAGATGGCGGCAACGGTCGATTATATGTTCGCCTTCGCGGCCACCGCGCGCGCCGTCGCCAGCCATCATTTCGACGCAGTTTACGATGCCTATATCGCCGACGACGCGGTGCGCGGATTCATCGCCGAGGCGAATCCGGCGGCGCTCGCCGAGATGAGCGCTCGGCTGGTCGAGGCGCTGGCCCGCGGGTTGTGGCATCCGCAGGCGAACAGCGCGCGCGAGCGGCTCGAGCGGCTGGCCCGCAAGGAGGCGTCATGAGCGAGACGGCGGCTACTTCGGAGACCACGCATCGCGAAAAGATGCAGCGTATCAAGGCGGCCCGTGACCGCATGATGGCGAACAAGACGGAGTCGCGCGGGCTGCTTATCGTCCACACCGGCAAGGGCAAGGGCAAATCCTCGGCCGCCTTCGGCATGGTGATGCGCTGTCTCGGCCATGGCCTGCGCGTCGGCATCGTCCAGTTCATAAAGGGCGCCTGGACCACCGGCGAAGCGATGCTGCTGCGAGGCTTTCCCGATCTCGTGACCATCAAGACCATGGGCGAAGGATTCACCTGGGAGACGCAGGACCGCGCCCGCGACATCGCCGCCGCAGAGCGCGCCTGGGACGCGGCGCGCACGATGCTCGCCGATCCGCAATACCGGATGGTGGTGCTGGACGAAATCAACGTCGTTCTGCGCTATGATTATCTGCCGGTCGACCGCGTGCTTGCCGATCTCGCGGCGCGCCCTCAAGACCAACATGCGGTCGCAACCGGCCGCAACGCGCCGCCGCAGCTCGTCGAGGCGGCCGATCTGGTGACCGAAATGACCCTCGTCAAGCATCCGTTTCGTTCAGGCGTGCGGGCGCAGCCCGGCGTCGAGTTCTGATCGTTCGCGAACCAAGAAGGAGATACCCGCCATGTCGTCATCGATCACGCGCACGCTCGCGGCGCTTTCGCTCTCAGCCCTTATCGCCTCGCCGTTGTCGCACGCCGCCGCTCAAACGACGTCCGAGCAGGAGCTGGTCGACAAAGCGCGTCTGACTGTCGATGCGATGCGCCGCGACCGCGATTTTCCCGCGCTCGAAACCTATCTCGACCGCGCCAAGGGCGTGCTGATCGTGCCATCGGCGATCAAGGGCGGCTTCATTTTCGGCGGCGAGGGCGGCAACGGCGTGCTGTTGTCCAAGAACGCCGCCGGCGAGTGGAGCTACCCGGCGTTCTACACGCTGGCGAGCGGCAGCGTCGGGCTGCAGATCGGCGTGCAGGAAGCAGAGGTCATTTTCGTCATCATGACGCAGAAAGGCCTCGATCAGGTGATCAAGAACCAATTTAAGATGGGCGCCGACGCCAGCATGGCGCTAGGGCCGGTGGGCGCCGGCGTCGGCGCGTCGACGACCCCGGCCTTCGGCGCCGACATTTATTCGTTCGTCAAGGCACGCGGCGCCTTCGCCGGCGGCGCGTTCGAGGGGTCGTATGTGGGGAAGCGCGAGGAGTTGAATGCCCGCTATTACGGCCGCCCGGCATCGGCGCGCGACATCGTCTTCGATTTCAAGGTCTCGAACACCGGCGCCGACGGGCTGAGGCAGGCGCTTGCCCGCAAGTAGCGCCGCGACGATCGCCGCGCGCACGCCGGCGATCATGCTTCAGGGCACCGGCAGCGACGTCGGCAAGTCGCTGCTGGTGGCGGGGCTGGGACGCGCCTACGCGCGTCGCGGCCTCGCCGTGCGCCCGTTCAAACCGCAAAACATGTCGAACAATGCGGCGGTCACGGCCGATGGCGGCGAGATCGGCCGCGCCCAGGCGCTGCAGGCGCGCGCCTGCCGACTTGCCCCGAGCGTCGACATGAATCCCGTGCTGCTCAAGCCGCAAAGCGAGGTCGGCGCGCAGCTCGTCGTTCAGGGCCGCGCCATCGGCAACGTCGCGGCGCGCGACTATCGCCGCCAGGCGGCCGATCTTCTTCCTCGCGTCCTGGAAAGCTTTGCGCGCATTTCGCACGGCGCCGATCTCGTGCTGATCGAGGGTGCCGGCAGTCCGGCGGAAATAAACCTGCGCCAGGGCGATATCGCCAACATGGGCTTCGCCGAGGCGGCCAACGTCCCGGTGGTGCTGATCGGCGACATCGATCGCGGCGGCGTCATCGCCAGCCTGACCGGAACGGTCAGCCTGCTCGGCGCCGGCGAGCGCGCGCGCCTCAAAGGTTTCGTCATCAACAAGTTTCGCGGCGATCCGGCGTTGTTCGCGGACGGCATGGCGGCGATCGAGGCGCGCACTGGGCTTCGCGCGCTCGGACTGGTGCCTTGGTTCGCCGAGGCGGCGCGTCTGCCGGCTGAAGACGCCGCCTCGCTCGACAGCCGGCGTTATGGCGACGGCGAGCCGCGAGCGATCCGCATCGCCGTTCCCCGCCTGCCGCGAATCGCCAATTTCGACGATCTCGATCCGCTCGCCGCCGAGCCCGACGTGTCGCTCGCCCTCGTCGCGCCCGGCCGGCCGCTGCCGCATGACGCCGACGTCGTGCTGCTTGCGGGATCGAAGGCGACGCGGGCCGATCTCGTCGCGCTTTACGCGGAGGGATGGGACATCGACATCCGCGCCCATGCGCGGCGCGGCGGGCGGGTCATCGGGCTATGCGGCGGTTACCAGATGCTCGGCCGCGAGGTGCGCGATCCCGACGGCATCGAAGGATCGCCCGGCGCCACGCCCGGGCTGGGCCTGCTCGACGTGACGACGACGCTTTCGAAATCGAAGACGCTGGGCGAGATTTCGGCGCGCGATGCGCGCTCGGAGCAATTCGTGCGCGGCTACGAGATCCACACAGGCGTGACGACCGGGCCGGGATGCGCGCGGCCGTTCCTGGTTCTCGAGGGCCGCGCCGAAGGTGCGACAAGCGGCAACGGCCTGGTCGCCGGTTGCTATCTGCACGGATTGTTCGCGGCCGACGGCTGGCGGCGCGCCTTTCTCGACGCCATCCGCCGCGCCCGCGGCATGGCCGGCGGGCCAGCGATGGTGGCCTACGACGCCGAAATCGACGCCGTACTCGATCGGCTGGCCGATCATCTGACGCGGGCGATCGATCTCGATCGCCTGCTGGAGATTGCGCGTGCGCGCTAGCGGGCGATTCTCAGACGAACAGGCGCAGCACGGCGAGCGCGATCGCATGAACGAGGCACGCGAACACGAACAGCAGCAAGGCGCGGCCGATATCGAAGCCTGTCGCTTCCTTTCGCCCGTCGCCGATCCAGGGATCGTCGACGAACCGGTCGGCATAGCGGCGCGGCCCGGCGAGCGCCAAGCCCAGTGCGCCGGCCATTGCCGACTCGGGCCAGCCGGCGTTGACCGAGCGGTGAAGGCGCGCGTCGCGGCGCATGGTTTCGAAGGCTCCCGAGGGCTGCGCCAGTGGCGTCACCACGGCGGCGAGCGCGATCAGCACGCCGGCAATCCGCGCCGGCACGAAGTTCAACGCCGTGTCGAGTCGCGCCGCCGCCCAGCCGAATTCGCGGTGCCGCGGCGTCATGTGGCCGATCATGCTGTCGAGGGTGTTGACCGCCTTGGCGGCGAAGATGCCGGGCAGGCCCGCCACCAGGTACCAAAACGCCGGCGCTACGACGCCGTCGGCGAAGTTCTCGGCCAGCGACTCGATCGCCGCCCGCGCCACGCCGTGCTCATCGAGGCTTTCTGGATCGCGGCCGACGATGTGGCGAATCGCTTCGCGCCCACCCGCGACGCCGCCACGCTCGAGTTCGCGAAGCACCGCGGCGACGTGCGTATAGAGACTGCGCTGGGCGATCAACACGGCGACACAAAACACCTCGATCGCCCAGCCGAACGGCAGCGCGCGCGCCAGCCCGGCGATCGCCAATCCGACGGCGACGGCGAGCCCGGCCGCGAGCGCAATCGTAAGCACGCCACGCCAGCGTCGCGTCGCCGGCGGCCGCTGCGGCCGGTTGAGCCGCGCCTCGAGCCATTCGATCAATCGGCCGAGTGCTGCGACCGGATGGGGCACGCGGCGAAAGACGAACCGCATCTCGCCCGCCGCCGCGTCGAGCGCCAGCGCGGCGAGAAGCACCAACAGCGGATCGATCGACGGATCGGCAAACAGCATGGCGGCGCAACATCGCCGCTCCGCTACCTCGCGTCAACGGCGCCGCAGCAAGCCGGCGCGCGTTTCATCGGGAGATGGGAATGACCAACACCGCCGTCCTGCTCTGCGGCCACGGCAGCCGCGACCTCGAGGCAATCGCCGAGTTCGAGGCGCTGGCGAAACGGCTGACCGCCCGGCTGCCGCAGTATCGCGTCGGCGCGGCGTATCTCGAATTCGCGCGGCCAATCATTCGCGAAGGGCTTGACCGCCTAAAGGCGGAAGGGGCCAAGAGGATTCTGGCGCTGCCCGGCATGCTGTTCGCCGCCGGGCACGTCAAGAACGACCTGCCATGGGAGTTGAACAGTTTCGTCGCCGAGAACGCCGACATGACGGTCGAGTACGGCCGCGACCTGGCAGTCGATCCCAAATTGCTGCAGGCGTCGGCGGAACGAATCGCGGACGCCGAAGCGACGGCGTCGCGGCCATGCGCGCGCAAGGATTCCCTGCTCGTCGTCGTCGGGCGCGGCACCAATGACTCCGACGCCAACTCCAACATCGCCAAGCTCGCCCGCATGCTCTGGGAGGGCATGGGCTTCGGCTGGGCGGAAATCGCCTTCAGCGGAGTCGCACACCCGCGCGTCGACGCGACGCTGGCGCGCGCCGCGCGGCTTGGCTTCCGGCGCATCGTGGTCTTTCCTTACTTCTTGTTCACCGGCGTTTTGGTGAAGCGCATTTATCGCCAGACCGACGAAGCGGCGCAGGCCCATCCCGAGATCGAATTCCTCAAGGCGGACTATCTCGGCGACCACGCGCTGGTCATCGACACTTTCGTCGAGCGCCTCGAGGAGACCTTGCGCGGCGACAATGCGATGAATTGTCGGCTGTGCAAGTACCGGACGCGGATCATCGGCTATGAGGGCGACGTCGCCACGCCGCAGGTCGGCCATCATCTCCATGTCCGCGGCGGCGCGGCGGTTCCGGCGCACGAGCATCATCGCCGCGACCGGCAGCACAACGATCACGATCATGGCCACGGCCATCACCGCCATCATCAAGATGGCCGCGAGCACGGGCACTGAATGATCGACTATTTGCGCGACCCGGGCGAGATCTACCGCCGTTCCTTCGCGGCCATCCGCGCCGAAACGGATCTGTCGCGTTTACCCGACGAGCTTGCGCCGCTGGCGTTGCGGATCGTCCATGCGTGCGGGATGCCGGACGTCGTCGCCGACCTCAAATGGTCGGATGGCGCGCCGGGCGCCGGTCGCGCGGCGCTGGCCCGCGGCGCGCCGGTCCTGTGCGATGCGACGATGGTGGCGCAAGGCATTGTGCGCCGGCGATTGCCGGCGCAGAACGCCGTGTTGTGCTGGGTGGGGTCGGACGAAGTAGCGTCGCGCGCCAACGTCGAGCGCACGACGCTGAGCGCCGCCGCGGTCGTTGATTGGCGCCAGCACCTCGCCGGCGCGGTCGTCGCCATCGGCAACGCGCCGACGGCGCTCTTCCGGTTGCTTGAGGAGCTTGACGCCGGCGCGGCCAAGCCGGCGCTCATCCTGGGCTTTCCGGTCGGCTTCGTCGGCGCCGCGGAAGCGAAGTCGGAGCTGGCGCGCGCTTCGCGCGGCGTGCCGTTCATCACCCTGCTCGGGCGACGCGGCGGCAGCGCCATTGCCGCCGCGGCGGTGAACGCTCTCGCCGGCGATGCCGCCGAGGACATGTCGTGAACGAGGCGCCTTGGCTGACGGTGATCGGGGTCGGCGAGGATGGAATCGCCGGGCTTTCTTCGGCCGCGCAAGCGCTCCTCGGCGCCGCCGAGATCGTCGTCGGGGGCGAACGGCATCTCGCCATGCTGCCCGAGCGCCCCGCCGTCGAGCGACTCGGCTGGGCGACTCCGCTCACGGCGACCATCGACGCCATCGCGGCGCGACGCGGCCGCCGCGTCGTCGTTCTCGCCACTGGCGATCCGATGTGGTACGGCGTCGGCGTCACGCTCGCGCGGCGTTTCGCGCGTGAGGAAATGACGATCATACCCAGCATTTCCGCCTTCACGCTCGCCGCCTCGCGGCTCGGCTGGCCGCTTGCCGAGGTCGAGACGCTGACGCTGCACGGCCGTCCGATCGAGCTGCTGGCGCTTCATCTGCAGCCGGGCGCGCGCCTGCTCGCGCTGAGCGAGAACGGCGACACGCCGGCTTCGGTGGCGCGTTTCCTGCGCGAACGCGGGTGGGGATTCAGCGGCGTGATCGTGCTCGAGCATCTTGGCGGCGTCAACGAGCGCGTCATCGAAGGCGTTGCCGGCGCGTGGACGCATCCCCGCGCCGCCGATCTCAATACCGTAGGGATCATCTGTGAGGCCGGTCCGGAGGCGCGCATCCTGTCGCGGGCGCCTGGCCTGCCGGACGACGCGTTTGCGCATGACGGGCAGATGACCAAGCGGGAAATCCGCGCCATTACGCTCGCCGCGCTGGCGCCGTCGCCCGATCAGACATTGTGGGACGTCGGGGCGGGCTGCGGCTCGATCGCCATCGAATGGATGCGCGCCGGCGCGCGGGCGCGCGCGATCGCCATCGAACGGCACAAAGGGCGCTTGGCGCTCATCGCCAAAAACGCGAGCGCGCTCGGCGCGCCGCGGATCGCC
>DATFES010000176.1:0-4380 GCA_035250945.1 Alphaproteobacteria bacterium
TGGCGCGCGCGTCGCCGAGCCGCCGCATGGTCTTGCGACTCGCCGAAGCGCTCGATGTCCCGTTGCGACAGCACAATGCGCTATTGCTTTCGGCAGGATTTGCCCCGGCGTGGCGCGAAACGGGGCTCGGAGCGCCTGAGCTCGGCCAGATCGAGCGCGCGATCGATTACATGTTGACTCAGCAGGAGCCTTTTCCGGCGGTCGCTGTCGACCGGCGATGGACGCTGCTCAAGGCCAATCGGGCCGCGGTCCGCCTCGTCGAGTTCCTGGTCGGACCGCTTGCGCCAGGCGTCCAAGTCAACCTGGCCGACGCGTTGGTCGGGCCCGACGTGCTGCGGCCTTACGTGACGAATTGGCCGGAAGTCGTCCGCTATTTCATCCGCAGCGTGGAGGCCGATGCGGCCGCCGACGGCGGCGATGAAACCGGGGCTCTCTTGGACAGGCTCTTGACCTACAAGGGCGTGCGATCGGCCATGCGCGCGCCGATTCCAGAACCCGCGCCGGGCCCGGTGCTGCCAATGTATTTTCGCAAGGGCACAACGGCGTTGTCGCTCTTCACCACGATTGCGACGCTTGGGACGCCGCGGGACGTCACGGCGCAGGAACTTCGGGTCGAAAGCTTCTTTCCGCTGGACGATGCCACGACGTCGGTTTTTCGCGACTGGGCGAAGGCGGCCAAGGCGAAGCGCGCAGGACGATCGCCCCGTTCGCGGTGATGCCGGTCCGGGTTCGGTCGGTAGCGCCCGCCCTTGTCGGCTTGTCGCCATGCTGCCGGGAGGATAGCCTTGAGGCGACATAATCGGGGACCGAGGGGCGCATGAAGCTCAATTTCTGGGACGACACGTGGCCGCTCGACGTCAGCGAGTGCCCGTGCGACGCGCACTTCGTCGAGTACCTGAAGGTCCGCGGCGTCTCGGATAAGGCGATTTTTCATTTCGGCAGCGGGGAGCACCACTTGCTCGGCATCGAGAACGCTAAGCTGGCGCGGCCCAACCAGATCGTCTCGGTGACCGCATCGCGCAAGGAGTACGAGACTTATATCGATCTGGCGATCGCCCAACCAAAGGTGGCGAACACGTACAAGGTGACGTTTCTTGACATCTACACGCTCGATCGGCGCATCTTGCCGCGGTTCGACTACGTATCGCTTTTCCACCTTTGCGAGTTCTACGATCCGAAGAACTCGAGTTACGCGCCGCTCGACGATCGTAGCCTGCTCGATCTCTTCGTCGACCGTCTCGCTCCGGATGGGCGGATCCTGTTCTATCAGGGTTCGAACGGCTGGGGCCAGGGCCAAGGCATCGTCGAAGATGCCTGCCGCGCCGGGCGACTCGCCGTCGACGAGACGTTCCTTTCGTTGTTCGTTTGCCGCCGCCGGTAAATTTTTCAGTCAAGCCCCAATTGGCGTCGCAACGCCGCATCCTTTTGCGCGTCGAACCACCAGGTGTGCACATCGAAGCCGACGGGCGAAGGCATGGCGGGGCGACGGAACCGATCCCAGAACGCGACGCGATCGACCTTCGCATGCCAGAACGGCGCCACGTAGTGGCCCCATTGCAGCACGCGGTCGAGCGCGCGAGTCGCGATCACGAGACTGGCGCGGTCGGGCGCGTTGGCGATCCGGTCGACCAATGCGTCGACGGCGGCGTCGCGCACGCCGGCAAGGTTGAGGCTGCCCGGCTCGTTCGCGGAAGCCGATCCCCAATAGTGGGCCTGCTCTCGACCGGGCGCTTCCGACTGGCCCAACAGCGCCGCGGCGATGTCGAATTCGAACCGCTCGAGCCGGCGCTGAAACTGCGCAACGTCGACCGTCCGAACGGTCGCGGCGATTCCGAGTTTGCGTAGATTCTCGACGTAGGGCAGGGCGACGCGCTCCAATCGCGCGTTATCGAGAAGGATTTCGATCGACACCGGACGGCCGTCGCGGCCGGCCAACCGCTGCTCCTTGACGACGTATCCCGCCTCGGCGAGCAATCTCGACGCGATGCGACGATTGGCTCGCCAATCGCCATAGCCGTCGGTGCGGGGCGGCTGATACTCGCGCTCGAACAGTTCCGCCGGCAGGCCCGCGCGGTGCGGCGTCAGCAATATCAGTTCGTCGTCGCCCGGGACGCCGCGCGCGGCAAGGTCGGCGTTATTAAAGAAGCTGCGGTTTCGTACATACGCCCCTTGCAGCAACACGCGGTCGAGCGATTCGAAATCGAAGGCGTAGACAAGGGCCAGGCGCACACGCCGGTCGGCCAAGAACGCGCGCCGCGCGTTGAAGACGAAACCTTGCATACCGGAAACACGATCCTCCGGAATCTCCTCGCGCCGGATCAGGCCGCGGCCGAGCGCGGAACTTTCATAGCCGTCCTTCCAGTCACGCGGCTGGCTCTCGAGCCGGATGTCATACTCGCCCGCGAGAAACGCGCTGCGAGCGGCGATATCGTCACGAAAATAATCGACCCGCAGATGGTCGAAATTATAACGACCGCGATTGACGGGATGATCCTTGGCCCAATAGTCGGCGACGCGGGACAGCGTCACATAACGTCCAGGCTCGAATCGCGCGATGCGATAGGGCCCGGAGCCGAGGAAGGGATCCAGCGTCGAGCGTTCAAAGGCGCGGCTTCGCCACCAATGGCGCGATAGCACCGGGAGATCGGCGACCACGAGCGGCAATTCGCGGTCGTTGGCGCGGCTGAAAAGGAAGCGCACGCATCGCGTGCCGCATGATTCCGCGTGTTGGACCGCCGCCAGCAGCGTTCGGTAATGCGGGTGGCCATGGCGCCGCAAGGCCTCGAATGTCCAGATGACGTCGTCGGCCGACATTGCCGTCCCATCATGGAACCGCGCCTCGGACCGCAAAACGAACTCGATCGAGGCGCGATCGGACGCCAGCCGTGCGCTCGCGCACACCAGGCAGTAGCGTGCGAAGGGGTCGTCGGGCGTCCGTACCGCGAGCGTGTCGTAGGTCAGCCCCATAACCGGCGGAGGCGAACCCGAAAGCACGAACGGGTTGAAGCTGTCGTAGGTGCCGATTTCGGCCAGCCGCACCGCGCCGCCCTTGGGAGCGGTCGGATTCGCATAATCGAAATGGCCGAAATCCGCCGCGTACTTGGCTCCGTCAACGCCATCGAAGCGCTGCACGATCGACGATGGCACACCCGTTTCGGCGGCCAAAGCGTGCGACCAGAGCAGACAAGAGCCCACGACGCATGCCAGAAGACGCCGTCGACGGTCGTGCAGAGCGTTCCCGCCAGCGCTGGCGATCTTGCGTGCGCGGCGCGCCGGCGGCAAGGCGGCCTTCGCTATCGACCGCATGCCACGACGATCGGCCGCGCGCAGGCGAGATCGCGCCGCAGCCGATCGGTCTCCATTTCGAGCGCAAGGGCGGCTGTCGCCGGGTCGCTGGCGCGGCGCAGGCGCATCGCGAATTCGCCGTCGCCATCGCTCCAACGAAACAGGGTAAGTTGAGTCGTGCGGGCCTTGTAGCGCGGCAAGGTATTGTAGTCGGCTCCCGGCGGGCCATCGCGCCCTGGCAACGACCGTCGCTCGCCGAGCCAGCCCTGAAAGACATAGAAGGCGTCGCTTGGCGGCGGGTACTCGAGCGCGTAAACGATCTCCTGTTGCGGCTCCGTGACGTCGTCGGCGGAAATCAACGGCCTGTCCTGGCCGGTCGCGAGATAGCGCGCCGTGTCGCGATTGAGATGGCCGACCGCGCGGCGCATCTGGCGACCCGGCTGGTGCGGGTAGAGTTCGTTCGACCAGATCGCCGCGTCGATGGCGAGACGCCCGTCGCGAGGAAGCAAAAGCAGGTCCGGCCCGGCGACCGCGCCGAGCAGATAGGTTCGCAGATAATTGTGCTGTTGCATGATGGCGGCGATGGGCTCGAGTCGGTCGGTGGCCGACATCAGGACGATCGTCACCGCCGTATAGTGATCGAGCTGATGCCAATCCGACGGGTCGGCGGCAAGCCCCACGAGAACGCGCTGCCATGGCGCCATTCCCGCCGGTAGGCCGGATGTACGGAAGACGAAATGGTAGGTGAGGAACGTAAGCCACGTTCCCGACTCTCCAGCGCCGCCGGGCAAGATCTCGCGATCGATGCGCGCATAAGCGACGGGCCGTGCCGGGGCGCCGGTCGGCCGATGTACGAACAGAACCTCCGGGTCGGCCCTATGCGCATTGAGGATCGCCCGCGTCACGCGGCGGCTGATAGGTTTTTCTTCGCGATCGTAAAGCACCCCCTGTGCGATATAGTCCTCGTAAAACGAAATCGGTCCCTCGCTGCCGGCCGGAAGGAAAAGTCGTGGCCGGTACCGTTCGAGCAGCGCGCGATCGTCGGCGCTCGCCGCCGCTTCCGTCGGCGGATTGGCCGAGTACCATTCGCGAAAG
>DATFES010000187.1:0-6339 GCA_035250945.1 Alphaproteobacteria bacterium
AGACGTTCCAGCCGATGAATTGCAATTTCGGCTTGTTCCCGCCGCTTTCTTCCGAGGTCGAGCGCCGCGCGCGCGGCGTCGAGCGCAAGAAGCTGCTATCGGCCCGCGCGCTCGCCGACCTCGACCTCTGGCTCGGCGCGAGACGCGTCGCCGCCTGAACCCTTAGCCCGGAGACCCACGATGCCTCTCGACGCCGCAACCCTCGACACACTTGGAGGCGAGCTCCGCGCTCTGGTCGGCGACCGCCTGTCCACGGCGCAGGCGGTGCGCAAGCACCACAGCGCCAGCGAGACATGGCATCCGGCGCATATTCCCGACATGGTCGTGTTCGCGCGTTCGACCGACGAAGTGGCGGCGATCGTCAAGGTCTGCGCCCGACACAAGGCGCCGATCATCGCGTTTGGCACCGGCACCTCGCTCGAAGGCCACATTTCGGCGCTGCGCGGCGGAGTCAGCGTCGATCTTTCGCAGATGAACCGCATCGTCGAGGTCAACAACGAGGATCTCGACTGCACCGTCGAAGCGGGCGTGACGCGAAAACAGCTCAACGAATATTTGCGCGACACCGGCCTCTTCTTCCCGATCGACCCCGGCGCCGACGCCAGCCTCGGCGGCATGGCCTCGACACGCGCCTCGGGTACGAACGCGGTCCGTTACGGCACCATGCGCGAGAACGTGCTGGCGCTTACTGTCGTCCTCGCCGATGGCCGTGTCATTAGGACCGCGCGCCGGGCGCGCAAGTCGGCCGCGGGGTACGATCTGACCCGGCTTTTCGTCGGCTCCGAAGGGACCTTGGGGATCATCACGGAGATCACGCTGCGGCTTTATGGAATCCCCGAGGCGATGTCGTCGGCGGTATGCACCTTCAAGACGCTAGCCGGCGCCGTCAACACGGTCATCCAGACGATCCAGGCGCAAGTCGGCGTGGCGCGCATCGAACTGCTCGACGAAGTGCAGGTCGACGCGGTCAACAAGTACTCGAAGCTCGACCTTCCCCTGGCGCCGATGTTGCTGCTCGAATTTCACGGCACGCCGGCAAGCGTCAAGGAGCAGGCGGAGTTCGTCGAATCGATCGCCGCCGAGCACGGCGGCGAAGGCTTCAAGTGGACGACCAAGCCCGAGGAGCGCAGCAAGTTGTGGCAGGCGCGTCATGATGTCGGTTACGCCTGCGTCGCCTACCGACCCGGGGCGAAGATGTACGTAACCGACGTCTGCGTGCCGATCTCGCGGCTGGCCGACTGCATCCTCGAGTCCAAGCGCGAAATCGAGGCGTCGTTTCTCAAGGCGCCGATCGTCGGTCATGTCGGCGACGGCAATTTCCACTGCGCCATCCTGGTCGACCCCGACAGCGAGAAGGAAATCGCCGAGGCGAAACGGCTCGGAGACCGGATTGTCGCCCGCGCGCTCGCCAACGGCGGCACATGCACGGGCGAGCACGGCGTCGGCTACGGCAAGATGGACGCCCTCGTCGACGAGCTCGGCGACGACGCGCTCGACGTCATGCGGGCGGTCAAGCGCGCGCTCGATCCCAACGACATCATGAACCCGGGCAAGATCGTGCGGCTGTGATGGCCGATCTACGTCGGGCGCGCCGCCCGGTACGAAGCCACGACGACTGACCTCACTTCGGGCGTGCCCGAGGGCGAGACTCACGATCGCTTATCAGCCCCAGCGTCAACGACTTGACGCCGCGCAGCACGAGATTATCGACCCACTCGATGCGATTGCTCGTTAGGGCGATGCCGTGGAACCGCGCCAGCAGCCGGTCGAACGCGAGTCGCGCCTCGAGGCGCGCAAGCGGCGCGCCGATGCAGAAATGCGGACCGTACCCGAACGCCAGATGCCGGTTGTCCTCGCGCGCCGGATCGAAGCGATCGGGATTGGCGAAACGATCGGGGTCGCGATTGGCGGCATTGAGTCCGAGGAACAGGCGATCGCCCTTGGCGATGCGGCGGGCGCCGATCTCGATGTCGTCCTTGGCGACGCGCGTCACCGTCGCCGCCGGTCCGTCGTAGCGCAACATCTCCTCGACCGCGCCCTCCATCAGTCCGGGTTCGTTGCGTAGCCGCGCCATCGCCTCGGGGTGTCGCAACAGGCCGATCATACCGTTGGCGATGAGGTTGGTCGTCGTTTCATGGCCGGCGAACAACACCAGGACCGAGGTGGCGACCAGTTCGTCCTCGCTGAGCGCGCGACCGCTTTCCTCCGCGGCGATCAGTCCGCCGATGACGTCGGCCCGCGGCGCGGCGTTGCGTCTCGCGCGAACGATTTCGCGGAAATAGGCGTCCATTTCGGCGATGCCGCGCGCCGCGCGGTCATATTTGTCCGGCATCGCCTGCGCGCCGCCGACAAAGGCGGCCAGGTCGTCGGACCAGTCCTTGAATTTGACGATGTCGCCGTCCGGCAGGCCGAGAATGCCGGCGATGACGGTCGCCGGGAGCGGATAGGCGAAATCGGCGATTAGGTCGACCTCGCCCTGCGCCACGAAACCGTCGATCAAGCGATCGACGATTGCGCCGATACGGGCGTTCAAAGCGTCGATCGCGCGCGGCGTGAAGGCCTTGTTCATTAGCCCGCGCAGTCGCGTGTGATCGGGCGGATCGACAAACACCGCCCAGCGGGTCAGGAGGCGCTCGAGGCCCGATAGCGCGCGGCGCTCGGCATCCGGAAGGTTCTCCATAAACGGCGTAATGCGGTCGGCGGAAAGGCGCGGGTCGGTCAACGCTGGCCGGACGTCGCGATAACGGGTCAAGAGCCAGCCGCGCAGGACCGGGCTCCAATGCACGGGGTCCTCGGCGCGCAGCCGGGCGAAAGCCGGATACGGATCGGCCATAATCTCCGGCCGCCGCGGGTCGTAGATCAAATCGGCCGCCCCATCGTTCGCCATATTGGCGCCCTCTCGTGCCGCTGCGGTGGTCAGTATCTACCGAGAAGCGACGCGATGGCGAGCCTC
This sequence comes from Alphaproteobacteria bacterium, assembly GCA_035250945.1. Lineage (GTDB taxonomy): Bacteria > Pseudomonadota > Alphaproteobacteria > CACIAM-22H2 > CACIAM-22H2 > DATFES01. Next base: position 2,954 of record DATFES010000187.1, read on the forward strand.
AGCGCGCGCGAACCGGCCGGGCGCAGGATCGTCGGATCGAACAATGCGTAGCCGCATCGCGCCAGTCGCGCGAGGTAGATGTCGGCGACAATTGCCGGAAGCAGTGCTGGAACAGCGGCGCGCGGAACTTCACGGCGTATCCGTCGCGCCAGCGCAAGATGCTCGCCCGCGCGTGCGCCGATTTCCTGGGCGATCCGCGCCAGCGCCGGGCTCGCCCGCCCTGCAAAAAGCGCTTCGACGTCGATCGCGGTTGCATACAGTCGATCGGCCGGCAGGTAGAGCCGCCGTTGGCGGGCGTGGAATGGGACCGCACGCAACAGCCCGACGAGAGCGAAGCCGATGCCGACATGATGGGTCGCCGCCTCAACGGCCGGGCCGCCGGCGCCGAGCGCGGCGGCGGCAAGCGCCATGAGGGTCGCCGATGTACTGTCGGCGTAGTGCTCGAGCGCCGCAAGATCGGCGGGCGGCGTTCCGGCGAGATCGAACTCCCGCGCCTCGAGCAGGCGATCGAACATCGCGCGCGGCAGCTCGGCCGACTCGATCGCCGCCGCCAGATACAGCGCTACCGGGTGTTGGCGCACCGAACCTTGCGCCATCTCGTCAAGCGCATCGCGCCACCATTGCAGGCGAATTTGGCCGATCATCGGCTCGCGCACCGCCTCGCGGACCCGCGCGATCTCGAGATTGAAGGCATATAGGGCGAACAGTCGCGCGCGCGCGTACGGCGGCGCGAAAAGCACCGTCAAATAGCGATCGTGGTCGAAGCGCCGCACTTGATCACGGCAATAGACGGCCGGATTTTCGCCGCTCATGGGCGTGCGCGACGCGGTGTCATGCCGTATAAACCATCGACCACGATGCCTCTATAGACCCTCGGCTCCGATCTCCGCCAGATGAATACACCCGCAGCCGCTGCTATGCCCCGCCAGACGCCCCCGAGCAAGACCGCAGCGGGCGAGAATTTTCCGGTCGGCTCGCGCCTAATCGCGGCCCAGCATCGTCCAGTCGTCGCCGCATTCTATCGTTTCGCACGCCTGGCCGACGATATCGCCGATGACCAGTCGCTGAGCGGCGAAGCGAAGGTGTCGCGCCTGCAAGCGCTCGATGCCGTCTTGCTCGGAGGTGATGCATCGGCCGACGATGAGGGGGGGCGCGCCGCCATGGCCCTCCGCGGCGCATTTCATGAGCGCGGGCTGTCGATCGACCATCCGCGCCATTTGTTGCAGGCATTTCTCGCCGATGCCGTCAATCGCCCATGCCGCGGATGGAGCGACCTTCTCGCCTATTGCCGATATTCGGCGGAGCCGGTCGGCCGGTTCCTTCTCGAACTGCATGGCGAGCCGCGCGACGCCTGGCCGGCCAGCGACGCGTTGTGCGCGGCCCTTCAGATCCTCAATCATTTGCAGGATTGCCAGGACGATTGGCGGCGGATGCGGCGACTCTATGTGCCAGGCGACTGGCTCGCCGCCGCCGGCGTGACGCCCGATGCCCTGTTGATTTCGAGGGCTTCGCCGGCGCTGCGCGGCGTTCTAAATCGCGTGCTCGACGGGGTCGACCAGTTGAACGCAACGGCAACCTCCCTTCCCGCCGCGATCCGACAGCGCGGCTTGCGCATGGAGGCGGCGGCGATCGTCGCCATTTCGCTGAAGCTTGCCCGCAAATTACGGCGGCGCGATCCGCTCGCGCGGCGGGTGGCGTTGACGCGAATCGAGAAGCTTGCAGCGATGGCCAGCGGCGTGCTTCGCGGGTGGCGTGCGCGATGAGCGGCGCAAGCGACATCGCCAGGCGCGTACGACGCGTCGGCTCGACTTTTTATTGGGCCATGCGGATGATGCCGCGCGCCAAGCGCGAGGCGATGTTCGCCATATACGCCTTCGCGCGCGAGATCGACGACATTGCCGACGGCCCCGGTACTCCGGAAACCAAACGAATCGGGCTCGATATCTGGCGGCGTGAAATCGTTCAGATCTACGCCGGCCGTCCGACGAGCACGCTGGGCGGCGCGCTTGCCGTCGCAAATGCGCGCTTCGATTTGCCGCGCGAGGAGTTCGAGGCGCTCGTCGACGGCATGTCGATCGATGCCGAAGGATCGCTGCGTGCGCCGGGTCGCGACGAGCTGGCGCGCTATTGCCGTCTTGTCGCCGGCTCGGTCGGGCTTCTGTCGCTGCGCGTCTTCGGCTGTGCCGGCGCGGACGAACGCACGATGGCGCTCAAGCTCGGCGAGGCGATGCAGCTCACCAATATCCTTCGCGATCTAGTCGAAGACGCCTCGCGCGGACGGCTGTACCTGCCGCGCGAGGTGCTACACAACGCAGGAATCGCCCTCGACGATCCCAATGCCGCGCTCGCCCATCCCCGTATCGGCGAAGCATGCGCGGCGCTCGCCGCCGATGCGGAAGAACTCTTCGCAGCGGCGGAGAGGCTGTTGCTGCGCTCGACCTGCCGCCGGTCATTGGCCCCGGCCTCGCTGATGATGGCGTCGTACCGACGACTTCTCGCCAAGCTCAGAGCGGGCGCCTGGCCGGCGACGGCCCGGCCGCGCCTGTCGATTGGCGAAAAGCTCGCCTTGACGGCGCGCGTCGCGATGCTCGCCCGACCTTGATGCGGCTCCACGTCATTGGCGCGGGGCTCGCCGGGTTATCGGCCGCGCTCTCGGCGTCCAGGGCCGGCGCCCAGGTGACGCTTTACGAGGCATCGCCGCAGGCGGGCGGACGCTGCCGCTCCTTTCGCGACGAGACGCTCGGCACTGTCATCGACAATGGCGGCCATGTCGTGCTTGGGGCGAATGCGGCGACGCTTGCCTTTCTCGATGCAGTCGGTGGCCGCGCGGCGATGCGCGAAGTGGCGCCGGCGGCGATCCCGTTCATGGACCTTGCAAGCGGCGAGGCGTGGGTTTTAAGGCCCAATCGCGGACCGATTCCGTGGTGGGCGCTTGCTCCTTCGCGCCGCGTGCCGCGAACGCGGCCACGCGACTATCTCGGGGCGCTGCGTCTGCTTTGCGCGTCGAGCGATCGGACGGTCGGCGATACGCTTGGCCGCGACGACCGTTTGGTGGCGCGGCTATGGGAGCCGCTCTGCACTGCGATCATGAATACCCCGACGGCGCGCACCGCCGCGCGACCATTTTCACGCGTGGTTCGGGCGACCCTCCTCTCAGGCGAGGCGGCCTGTCGGGCGCTCGTAGCGGCCCATGGTCTCTCGGCGGCATTCGCCGATCCGGCGCTCCGCCGGCTCGACGACCTCAACTCCGCATTCAGGCCGGGATGGCGGTTGACAAGAATTTCCCTCGATCACGATCGCGTTTCGAAGCTCATGTTTGTCGATCGCGAAGTCGCGCTCGGCCCAGACGATGCGGTAATCGTCGCGGTGCCGGCAGCCGTCGCCGC
>DATFES010000202.1:0-4398 GCA_035250945.1 Alphaproteobacteria bacterium
GCGGGTGAGCTTCGCCGAGGTTTCCCTCGACCGGGCGCGCGACTACGCCGCCGAGGACGCCGAAGTGACGCTCCGGCTCCACCAGGCCTTGAAGCCGCGGCTGCTGGCCGAGCGCATGGTCACCGTCTACGAGACGATCGAACGGCCGTTGGCGCCGGTGGTTCGCACCATGGAGGCGGCCGGCATCGCCGTCGACCGCGACGAGTTACGGCGGCTGTCGAACGACTTCGCCAATCGGCTTGTCGAGCTCGAAAAGCAGATCCACAAGCTCGCCGGGCACGCGTTCAACATCGGCTCGCCGCAGCAGCTGGGCAAGGTTCTTTTCGACGAAATGGGGCTCGAGCCCGGCGACGGCGACGCGCCGAAGAAGACCAAAACCGGCGCCTACGCCACCGGCGCGGGTGTCCTCGAAGATCTGGCGGCCGCCGGACACGAATTGCCGTCGAGGGTCCTCGAGTGGCGGCAACTGTCGAAGCTCAAATCGACCTATGCCGACGCGTTGGTCGACGAAATCAATCCGACGACGGGCCGCGTGCATACCTCGTTCGCGCTGGCCGCCACGTCGACCGGGCGGCTGTCGTCGAGCGACCCCAATCTGCAGAACATCCCGGTGCGTACCGACGAGGGACGCAAGATCCGTCGCGCCTTCGTCGCCGCCGCCGGCTTCGAGCTGGTGTCGTTCGACTATTCGCAGATCGAGTTGCGGCTTCTCGCCCACGTCGCCGACATCGCCCAACTGAAGGCGGCGTTCCGCGACGGCATCGACATCCACGCGCTCACCGCAAGCCAGGTCTTCGGCGTGCCGGTCAAGGGGATGGACCCGATGGTCCGCCGGCGCGCCAAGGCGATCAATTTCGGCATCATCTACGGCATCAGCCCCTTCGGCTTGGCGCGTCAGCTATCGATCCCGCAAGGCGAGGCGCGGGCCTATATCGAAGCTTATTTCAAGCGTTATCCCGGCATCCGCGACTACATGGAGCGCACGAAGAAAGAGGCGCAGCAGAACGGCTATGTCGTGACGCCGTTCGGGCGACGCTGCCATGTGCCGGGGATCAAGTCGAAGAATCCGGCGGAGCGCAGCTTCTCCGAGCGCGCGGCGATCAACGCGCCGCTGCAAGGCGGAGCCGCCGACATCATCAAGCGGGCGATGGTGCGTATCCCGGCGGCGCTAGCCAAGGCCAAGCTCGGGGCGCGGATGCTGCTGCAGGTGCACGACGAGCTGCTCTTCGAGGTAAAACCCAAGGAGCGCGCGGCGACGGTCGAGACGGTGAAGCAGGTGATGGAAGGCGCTGCAGGACCGCATGTCGCGCTATCGGTGCCGCTTACCGTCGATGTCGGCCATGGCCGATCGTGGGACGAGGCGCATTAGGACATCGACGCGACCGGCGCGTTAGACGCCGGACAATCGTCGCGTCGAGGCGGCGCACGTGCCACGCGCCGCGATCAAGCGACATGCGCTGCATAGGTTCCGAGATACTTCATCCCGGTGTCGCACATGATCGTGACGACCGTCGCGTCGGGCGCCAGTCGTTCGGCTAGGCGCAACGCGGCGACGACGTTGGCGCCGGTCGAGGTCCCGGCAAATAGACCCTCTTCCCGGGCAAGGCGGAGCGCCATCGCCACCGCGTCTTGCGTGGATACGCGCTCGATCCGATCGGCGATGCGGTCATGCCAGAGCGGCACGACGAAACCCGCTCCGATCCCATCGATCTTGTGCCCGCCCGCCCGGCCGCCCGACAGGACCGGGGATTCCGCGGGCTCGACGGCGACGATCGCGATCCGTTGATTATGGCGGCGTAAGGCTTCGCCGGCGCCGCGAAGCGATGCCGCGGTACCCACGCTCTGGACAAAGCCGTCGATCCGTCCGGCGGTCTGCACCCAGATTTCATCCGCCATTTTGCGGTAAGCGGCGATTTGGTCCGTGTTGTTGAGCTGATCGGTCCAAAAGCCGCCGGTTTCCTCCGCGACGATGCGCGCGGCCTCGATCATGTCGCGGGTCAGCTTCCCAGTCATGCGGCCGCTCTCGCTCGGTACGATTTGCAGCTTCGCCCCGAGGATCCGCATATGATCGAGCTTTTCGCGCGCGAAGGCGTCCGACGTCACGATATGCAGCGGATATCCCTTCACCGAACAAATCAACGATAGCGACACGCCGGTGCTGCCGCCGGTGGATTCGACAACCGAACCCCCTGCAGCGAGGCGGCCGTCCGCCTCGGCCGATTCGATCATGGCGAGCGCCATCCGGTCCTTCATGCTGCCCGTGGGGTTCTCGTTTTCCAGCTTCAGCAGGATGCGCGCGCCATTCTCAGGCACGATGCGGCGCAACGCCACGAGCGAGGTGTCGCCGATGCAATGCAGGACGCCACGTTGCAGATGATGCGTCGTATCGGTTCCCATTCGCGATGGAGCCACGCCACTTCCTCTCGGATTTGCCGGTCGAACGCCACGGCGCCCTATCGGCTCGTTTTGGGCGTCCGTGGGGTACGAATTCCGGACCGTGCAATGCGCAAGTTAATTCGGCCGAAGTCCCGCGCGCTCAACCGATCGACGCGCCTCGATCGGAAAGCAGTTCACGCAGCACCGAGCGGTGGCAACGGGATTCGTCCTCGCAGTAACAGCCGATCGAGAAATCCGTATGGCGCGACAGGGCGGCGAGGAGGTCGAGCGCGCGGCGCGGCGCCGGCGCGTTCATTTCGGCGCGGAACGATCGAACGAACGCGCGCCACGCCTTCGCCGTCTTGGCCGCCTTGGCCCGCGACATCAGCCTGAGGCTTGGCGCAAGGTCAGGGTACCAGACGTCGTACCAATCCTCGGCCGCGTAGCGCTCCTTGCGAACGCCGCGGGGCGGCCGCCGTACCGCCCCGATTCGCAGTCCTTCATGGGCAAGGCGCGGCGAGCCGAGGCGGACGATGCGCAGGGTCATGGCCGCGCCTTCCTTGGCGAGCGAGGCTAGAGGTCGTAGGCGCGCTCGCCGTGCGCGGCGAGGTCGAGACCGACCGTCTCCGCCTCTTCGCTCACCCGCACCAGCCCGGCCGACTTGAGCGCCAGCACGATGCCGCCGGTGGCGAGCGCCGCCCATGTCGCGGTGACCGCGACGGCAAGTACCTGGACGCCGAGCTGACCGCCGAAACTCATCCCCTCGGCGAGTCCCTTGCCGCCCAACTCCGGCAGCCCGAAAAGTGCCAGCGACAGCGTTCCCAGCATTCCTCCGACGCCGTGGACGGCGAAAACGTCGAGCGAATCGTCGATCTTGAGCGAGACTTTGACCCATCGCGTCGCGGCGAAGCACAACCCGCCGGCGGCGAAACCGATGACGAGCGCGCCGACCGGCCCGACGAGCCCGGCCGCCGGCGTAATGGTGGCAAGGCCGGCGACCATGCCGGTGACCGCGCCGATCGAACTCGGCTTGCCGAACTTGGCCCATTCGATCGCCATCCAGGTGAGCGCCGCCGCCGAAGCGGCGAGATGGGTCACCAGCACCGCCTGGCCGGCGCTGGCGTCGGCGGCGAGCGCGCTGCCGCCGTTGAAGCCGAACCAGCCGACCCACAGCATCGCGCCGCCAGCCATGGTCAGCCCTGGGTTGTGGGGCGGCGTCAATTGCTGGGGAAAGCCGCGCCGTCCGCCGATGAGCTTGGCGGCGACCAGCGCCGAGACGCCGGCGGTCGTATGGACGACGATGCCGCCCGCGAAATCGACCGCGCCGAGCGACGCTGCCCAGCCGCCGCCCCACAGCCAATGGGCCGCCGGCGCGTAGACGATCAGGACCCATGCGCCGGTGAATATCAGGACGAACGGAAAGCTGACCCGCTCGGGAAACGCGCCGACGATCAGCGCCGGCGTGATGATCGCGAAGGTGAGCTGGAACATCACGAAGACGCTCTCGGGTATGCCGCCAGGGATCTCCTTCGTGCCGAGACCGGCGAGGAACAAACGATCGAGGGGGCCGAGGATGGCGCCGCCGTCGCCGAACGCCAGTGCGTATCCGACGACCGCCCACAGCACCGAGACGACGCAAGCGATGGCGAAGCAGTGCATCAGCACCGACAGCACGTTGCGCGCCCGCACCAGCCCGCCATAGAACAGCGCCAGGCCCGGCAACGTCATGAACAAGACCAAAGCGGTCGCGGTCAACATCCACGCCGTGTTGCCGGCCGCCTCGGGCGGCGCGTCATGCGCCGATGCGAGCGATGGGACACATATGCCGAGCGTCAAAAACGCCAATCCGGCGGCAGCCGGACGGATCGCCAGTCGATGGATCATGAAGCAGCCCCCTCGTGTGCCGGCGCGGTTTCCGCGACTCGCGGTGTGCAGCGCCTTATTTTGCGGCAGTTTGCTCAATCCCACGACGCGCGACAACCGGAAATACGCGGCTCGGGGTGCAACCGGCTCGCGGATTCA